>DAIODL010000377.1:0-1520 GCA_036746815.1 Desulfobulbus sp. | reverse complement strand
ACTTTGCTGCAGGGGCAGGAGCTGCTGGACGATCCTGGCCGGGTTTGCCGCCATCTTTCTCCTGGCGGCCTGTCTCCTTCTGAAAAAGCAGGAGGTGTGAGCATCATGAAACAGTGGTTTCTCAATGTCATGCGTCTGAGCCGGAAAGAGTTGAGCAGCCTGCTCACGGACGTCATCCTCATGGGACTGATCGCCTTTACCCTGTCCGCGGCCGTGGTCAGCGTGGCCAAGGGCGTCAAGGCGGAGGTGGCGAATGCCTCGGTGGGCATTGTGGACAACGATCATTCCGAGCTGTCCCGGCGGTTGTGCGACGCCATCCTGCCGCCCTATTTCAAAAAGCCGCAGATGATTCCCCATGATCAGATTGATCAACTGATGGATAAGGGAGAATTTATTTTTGTGCTCGATATTCCAGCGCAATTTGAAAAGGATCTGCTTGCCGGCCGGCAACCCACGGTGCAGCTCCTGGTCGACGCCACCGCCATGACCCAGGCCGGGGTGGGCGTCTTCTATTTTCAGCAGATCTTTCTCCAGGAAGTGCTGCAGTTCGAGCACATGCACGGCATTGAGTCCATGCTGCCGCTGCAGCCGGCCCTGCGCTTTCTCTATAATCACAACACCCAGTCGGCCTGGTTCACCGCTTTGATGCACATTGTGGTCACCATCACCATGCTGGGCATCATTCTGGTGGGAGCGGCGGTCATCCGTGAGCGCGAGCACGGCACCATCGAGCATCTTCTGGTAATGCCGGTGCGTGCCAGTGAAATCGCGGTTGCCAAGATCCTCACCAACGCTGCCGTTATCCTGGCAGCCTCTATGCTCTCCATTATTCTGGTGGTACACTGGGGTTTGGGTATCCCCATCCACGGTTCCCTGCTCCTTTTTGCCCAGGGCACGGCCCTGTATCTCTTTTCCGTCACCGCTCTGGGTATGCTGCTCGCGATTCTGACGCCCAACATGCCCCAGTTCGGGCTGCTGGCCTGTGTGGTCATTCTGGTGTTTTACCTTCTGTCCGGCGCGGCCACGCCACTGGAGAGCATGCCCGTGCCCATGCAGTATATTTCCCAGATTCTGCCGACTACCCAGTATGTCGCCATGACCCAGAATATTCTCTTCCGCGGCGCCGGCTTTCCCATTGTGTGGAAGGAATTCGCGGCCATGGCCCTGATGGGCGGGGTGTTCATGATGGTGGCTTTACGAAAATTCCGTTCCATGCTGGCACAACAGGGATGAACATATGAAGATACATACAAAATACAGTTGGCTTGTGGCGGGACTGGTGCTGCTGTTGACGGCCTGTCATCCCGCGCAGGTGCGGGTTGCCTCGCAGGTAGAGCTTCCGGCGCAATACACCTTTGCAGGCCTTGCCGGACAGGGAGTGGTGGTTGACACAGCCCACTGGTGGCGCACCTGGCATGATCCCTGTCTCGACGAACTGATTACCAAAGCCCTGCGGAACAATCTCGACATCAAGGCCGCGCAGGCCCGGGTGCTGGCGGCCCGCGCCCTGGCTGATTACG
>DAIODL010000376.1:0-1522 GCA_036746815.1 Desulfobulbus sp. | reverse complement strand
CCTCCCGACCCTTGCAGGGCAAACAGCGCGTTCTCTCGTCTCAACCCGCCGCAACAGCGCTGGCAATGGCATCACCCATGGCTTTCGTGGAAACCGGAGTGACCCCTGCGGTGGCGATGTCGCTGGTCATGATCTTCTTATCGAGAATTGCGGCCACCGCCGTTTCAATGGCGCTGGCTGCCGCGTCCTGGCCCAGGCTGTATTTCAGCAGCATGGCCGAGGACAGAATCTGAGCAATGGGATTGGCAATGCCTTTACCCGCGATATCCGGGGCGGAACCGCCCGCCGGCTCGAAAAGCCCGAACTTTGAGCTGTTGAGACTCGCGGAAGCAAGCATGCCCATGGAACCGGTGAGCATGGCCGCCTCATCGGAGATGATATCGCCAAACATGTTGCCGCACAGCAGCACGTCAAACTGATGCGGATCCTTGACCAGCTGCATGGTGGCGTTGTCGATGTAGATGTGGTTCAGCTCTATATCGGGATAATCCTTTGCCACTTCCTTGACCACCTCGCGCCAGAAGACCATGCTGGTGAGCACGTTAGCTTTGTCCACGGAGGTCACCTTTTTCCGACGCAGCCGGGCTGCCTCAAAGGCCATGCGGGCGATGCGCTCAATTTCAAAGCGTTTGTAGATCTTGGTATCCCAGGCTTTTTCCTCGGGCCCGCTGCCCTCACGTCCCTTGGGCTGACCAAAATAGATGCCCGAAGTGAGCTCGCGCACCACCAGGACGTCAAACCCGTCGCCCACGATATCCGCACGCAGTGGACAGGCGGCGGCCAGGGCCTTGAACACCTTGGCCGGACGCAGGTTGCAGAACAGGTCAAAATGTTTGCGCAGGGGCAGAAGCGCGGCCCGCTCCGGCTGCTCGGCCGGCGGCAGGGTTTCCCATTTGGGGCCGCCCACGGAACCAAACAAAATGGCCTCGCTGGCCTCGCACACCTTCAGGGTGGACTCGGGCAACGCCTTGCCATGATTGTCGATAGCCGCGCCACCCACATCGGCACTGGTGTATTCCAGGGAAAAACCGAATTTTTTCTGAACCGTGTCCAACACCTTGATGGCCTCGGCCATCACCTCCGGGCCGATACCGTCACCCGCCAGTACTGCAATCTTGTGTGCCATGTGCATCCTCGTGCAAAAAACATCCTTATTAAAAACGGCGGAAAATCGTTCCCGCTGTGTTCACTGTACAATTACTTTTGGTGCTGCCCCCTAGCTGTCACGCCGAGCACTGCGATCAACCGCGGGGCACCGGAATATGGAAGCGAGAGCCGGTGCTCTTCAATAATCCGCCAGTCTGTGCTGCCTGTAAAGGAGCCCTCCTGGCCAATGCCCGCAAGCGGCGCGTCATGGGCGAGCATCAGCAGTACGCGGGTATCCGGCCCCGCCAGCGGGCGGATCATCGGCAGAAACACCGCTGGTTCCGCCACAGCGCGGCTGGTCACGTGCGAGTAGGTGCCCTGCCACTCCTCAAGATGCGGCTCGACACGGTCCGCCACCACTTCGGTGTTGGTAAGT
>DAIODL010000375.1:0-1541 GCA_036746815.1 Desulfobulbus sp. | reverse complement strand
GGAATCCTTGAGCACAATGGAGAATTCGTTGGACCAGGCCGGAATGGAGATGCGCAGAATCTGCGGCAGGATGATGGTGCGGATGGCCTGCCCATCACTCATGCCCAGGGCACTGGCCGCCTTGAACTGCCCATGGGGCAGGGAGAGCATGGCGCCCCGGAAAATATTGGCCTGGTAGGCAGCCGTGGTCATGCCCAGCACCAGTGCCATGGAGAAAAAGGCGTTCAGGGGCAGGTGCAGGAAGGTGAACAGGCCGAAATAGAAGAGGAACAGCAGGGCCAGTACCGGCACCCCGCGAAAAAACCAGACATAGAATCCAAACACGAACCGTATCGGGCGGTTGCCATACACCAGCCCCACGGCGATACCGATACCCAGCAGCAATCCCAGCAGCATGGCGCCGGCGACGATGCCCACGGTGTTCAGGGTGCCAAGGAGCAGATAGGGCAGGGAGTCAAGAATGGTGGAGAGGGCAGTAGGCATGAAATGTACTCAAAAAGCTCAGGCGAAAACGGATCGTGGAAACAAAAAGACCCGGGAGGCGCATGCACGCGTCCCGGGTCGAGGGGAATGCGATTATTTCCCTAATTTATATTTGGTTTTCAGCTGCTCCCATTCCGGGGTGGCCATCAGCTTTTTGAGGCTGGCGTTGACCTTGGCAAGCAGTTCGGTGTCGTCCTTGCGCACGGCATAGCCGAATTCTTCCGGGATCATGCCAAAGGTGCCCAGCACCTGTACCGGCTTCTTTGCCGCGGCATCTTTTGCGGGCGGCTCATCCATGGCGGCGGCGTCCAGACGGCCATTGAGCACGTCTTCCACGGCCAGGGGAGCGGAGTTGTAGAAACGCAGGGTGTATTTGTAGCCTTTGGCCGCAATCTGCTCCTTGAGCCACTTGGCCTCAGGGGTGCCCTGCTGCGCACCGATCACCTTCTTGCCGCTGAACAGGTCCTTCACGGTAAGCGGTGAACCTTTCTTGGTAACCATCACCTGTTTGATCTCCCAGTAGGGAATGGTGAAGCTCACCTGTTTGGCGCGGTCAGGCGTAATGCTCATACCCGAGGCGATAATGTCGATTTTCTTGGTGAGCAGGCTGGTGATAATGCCGTCCCACTCAATGGGCTGATGTTTGATCTCAACGCCCATGTCTTTGGCGATCCAGTTCATGGCTTCCACGTCAAAGCCGCTGGGCTGGCCGGTTTTGTCGATAAAGGCAAAGGGCGGGAAGTTGGCGTCGATACCGTTGATGACGGTTTTTTCGGCAGCCTGGGATTGCCCGGCGCTGCAGCAGAGCAGCAGGGCTGCACACAAGATGAAGAGGTGTTTGCGAAGCATGACAATGTCCTTGATGAAGTTGAATATTCGGGAATACTCAGGCGCACAAGCCTTACGGGGGCCTGATGAGGCCAATCGTTCCTGGCCGTTTGTATAGTGAAAATACCTCAGAGTGTCAACGGGATTGCGGTTCCCGGTCGCATGCTTCAGCCCCCCTGTTTGCGGAGTTCGAGCTCGTTCCAGCGGTCGTAGAGACGGTCGGTTTCCTC
>DAIODL010000374.1:0-1577 GCA_036746815.1 Desulfobulbus sp. | reverse complement strand
CTATTTCCCGCAGTATAGGGAATATGGGAAATGGGGCTGAGCCTGCTGTTTGAACATTCATGTGGTTTTCACTATGCGGCCATCATTTGCAGGACTTGTCATCAGTGTGCTGGTGCTGGGTGTTTTTTATCCCTCTCTCTTTGGGGAAGCCTTATCCATTGATGACAAACAGATGATGTTGGGTATGATCAACTCTCCGGGAGGAGAGTTGTGGCGTTTTTTCGTGCCCCATGGGGGACTGTATTATTATCGTCCTTTGCTGGGATTGTCGTTTTATGCGGAACATCTCCTCCTTGACAATCAGGAGGCCATTTCTCATTGTATCAATATTTTCCTTCATCTTGCCAATACCCTGCTTCTGTACGGGCTGTTCCGCCGATTTTTCCGTTTGCGTGACTATGAGTGGCCCCTGCTGGCTGCCCTGTTTTTTGGATTGCATCCGCTGGTTACTGAACCGGTGAACTGGATTTCCGGCCGCACCGATTTGCTGGCCGGTTTTTTTGTGCTGCTGGCGACCACCCTTTTTCTCCTGAACACCAGCAAAAATATGGAGCGGGATTGGCTGGCCGCGTTGTGTTACCTTTGTGGCCTCTGGTCCAAGGAAGTGGCTATTGGCCTGTTGCCGGTGGTTGTGTTTGTGGTGCTGCAGCAGGAGGGTTTTTCCCTCAAGGGGCATGGACGGGTTGTCTGCCGGCGTTTTTTCCCTTTCGCGGTGATGACTGTATTGTATGCGGTTCTGCGGACGGGCGGACACCTGGCAGGCGATATTGGCATGCGGACCGCAGTGCAGGGCGGTCATGGTGCTGAAGATTTTGCCGTTATGAGCAAGCTGCTTTCTCTGATCAAGGCGGTTGGTTTTTATGCGCAGAAAATACTCTGGCCGTTTCCCCTGAATTTCGCCATTGTTGACATCAACCGGCCCCTTACGCTGGTCGTTGGCATGGTGGCCATTGTTGGTGTGCTGACGGTTCTGGTGGTGCTGCGGAAGAAGAGATTTATGTGGGCCTGGGTATGGATTCCCTGTTTTCTGGCGCCGGCCCTGCCGGTGGCTGTAAACCGTGTTGCCTGGACGCCTTTGGCAGAGCGTTATCTGTATCTGCCGTTGATGGGATTGAGTGCTCTTCTTGTTGTGCTGCTGGCGCATATTCCCTGGAAAAATGTTGGCGTTCTGTTAATGGGGTGTCTGCTCGCGGGTTTTGGCACGGCAACTGCTCAGCGCAATATTGTCTGGCAAAGCAATCTTACCTTGTGGCAGGATGTGGTCACAAAATCACCTGGTTTTGCCCCGGCCTATAATGATTATGCCATTGCCCTGCAACGCGCCGGCAGGAAACAGGAGGCGCAGGAGGCATGGGCCCAGGCCAGCGTGATGGTGGGCGACCGGGGCAGGGGGCTCGTGGCCATGAATAATGCCTTGCGTGCACCTACGCCGGAGCAGCAGGTCGCGCAACTGGAGCAGGTACTGGCGCAGGAGCATGATCCCACCTTGCGGGCCAGAGTGTTGCAGGCCGTAATACGCATCATCAATCGGGCTTTGGCTGCGGGGAAAGTGGATCCGCCCCTGCAAGCGGCCTGGA
>DAIODL010000373.1:0-1621 GCA_036746815.1 Desulfobulbus sp. | reverse complement strand
GTGCCGCCCACGTGCACAATGGCCACGGTACGGCCATAGGGATCCCGATACATGGGTTGAATATCCACCCATTGCCCCTCAATAAGACGCTTGGCTGCCTGCCGGGCCTCATCGCCGCCGGCCTGGTAATGCTCCGGGCAGTCAATACCATACAGACGAATATTCCGGCTGGAGCCGCTGGCGCGCACCACAAAAGAATCCCCGTCAAAAACATGGCTCACACGCGCCTCATAGGCAAAGGCAGACGCAGGCACAAGACTCATCAGCAATCCCAGCGTAGCCAGTATCCATTGTTTCCTTACCATGCAGTTTTCCATGACTTCTATTTTATTTGTTATATCAATATATTGAATGAACACCAATGAGGTTTTCCTTGACACCGCCGGCCGGTAATGTCAAAATTATGACACTATGCTGCCTCACCTGATATGGGACACCGCAGGCAATTGTCCGCAACATGATTGTTGTCCTTTCTTTTGGCCGCTTCCTTCGGTGAAATCAACTGATTTCTGCGCAACTTTGCCTAACCGCCCCCCGGTCATCCAATTTTCATTGAACTGCAATGGATTTTTCAACTGAACAATTTTTCGGCATTATCGGTCAGAGCACTGCCATGCAGCATCTGTTCATGACGATCATGCGGCTTTCCACAGACGACCAGAGCACTGTGCTCATTCAAGGGGAGCCCGGCACCGGCAAGGAACTGATTGCCAAGGCTATTCACGAACACAGCCTGCGCGCGGACCAACCTTTTGTGACGCTGAACTGCGCCGCCATGCCTGCCGAGGTGTTGGAATGTGAACTGTTCGGCTGGCTGGAGGGCGCGTTTCCAGGCGCGGACACCGCCAAAAAGGGGCGACTGGCCAGTGCCCATGGCGGCTCTCTCTTTCTCGATGAAATCGAGGAACTCCCCATCGCTCTTCAGACCAAGCTATTGCGTGTGGTGCGCGAACAGGAATTTATCCCCGTGGGCGGCCATGCTCCCATTCCCGTGGACGTCCGTATCATCGCCGCCTCCGGCATGGATCTGGAACAGCACGTCAGCACAAACCGATTTCGTAAGGACCTTTATTACCGGCTCTGCGTTATCCCCATGCTGATTCCGCCGCTGCGGGAACGCACCGAGGATATCCCCCTGCTGATTGATTACTTTATCCAGCAGACTGGCCAGCGTCATGGCACACCACCGTTACTGGGGTTTGACGCACCAGCCATGGACACGCTCATGCACGCATCCTGGAAGGGCAATGTCCGTGAACTGGAGAATCTGATTTACCACATGACCCTGCTCTTTGGCGGCTCCAGGGTGCACTCCGCTGATCTGCCGGAAAAATACCGCGACGAGTATATGCCCCAAACCTCTGCTTCAGGAATGAGCGATGATCCCGTATCCCTGCCTCTCCAACTGCTGGAAAGCGCGTGGCAGGAAACAGGCATTGATTTCAACACCCTGATTGATGCCTTTGAAAATCAGCTCATTCTGCGGGCACTCAACCGTACCCAGGGCAACAAAAAAGAGGCGGCACGCCTGCTCAACCTCAAACGCACCACCCTGGTGGAAAAAATGAAGAAAAAAGCCCTGATGCACATAAACCCCACGGTTCATGACGACGAGTCATCG
>DAIODL010000372.1:0-1631 GCA_036746815.1 Desulfobulbus sp. | reverse complement strand
GCGCCGGCTCTACTCGCGAGCGCCCAACCACAAGCTGAGCACCATGGTGGACTACCTGCACCTCGACACTACCGGCACCTTCCACCGGGCACTGGCCGATGCGGAGATGACCGGGCATCTATGGATGGCTATGCTGCACCTGCTGGCTGAGCGGTATCAACTCAATCAAATCCCCTTTTCGCTGATGCAGAAGGTAATGCGTACTGAACCTTCCAAGCAGGATGCGCTGTTGCGGGACTTCGCGGAGAAAAACCGCCAGCCGACTCTTTTCTCCTTTTCAGGCTAGACTGCCTTGCGCTGCGGAAAATCCGTGATAATGCCAGTGACCCCAAAATCTCGCAGATGCTGTTTGCGTTCCTCGCTATTCACTGTAAACACGTTCACCGCGATGTGTTCCTGACGCAACCGGCTGACAAGCCCCGCCTCCACCAGGGGATCATGTGGATGCCAGGCGATTGCCTGCAATGTTTTTAGTCGTTCCACAAGCGATACTATTCCGGCTTTCGGCAGAATATCCTGCAAAAGTGCACGGGGAATCTCCGGAGCTCTGTCCCGGCAACGGGCAAGCATGGTCTCGTTAAAGGAAGAAAACAGGATCAGGTGTTGAACGCAATGGCTACGGACAGAAGCTATAACCGCGTCCACAAGCAGACAATTATCCGGCTCGCTTTTCTGATCCTTCATCTCGATATTGAGTGGCATCTCCGTGTCCTCGCACCAGGTGAGCACCTGGGCAAGCGTGGGAACGCGTTGCGGCAGCAGGGGCAGCAATGCAGTACGAGAGGCACGTCCATCTGCCAGCGTGCCGAAAGGATCTGCCGTGAGAAACCAGGAACCCGCATCCAGCCGGCTGAGCGCCTCAAGGCTCCAGTCCCGCACACGCAGAGAATGGGAGGGTGCCAGGGGCGCGGCGTTCGTGGTGCGGGTGAGCAGGTCATCGTGGAACACGACCACCTGCTTATCTATGGTGAGGCGCACATCCAGCTCGATCATATCCGCTCGTCCCAGACTGCGCGCAAAGGCAAGCATGGTGTTTTCCGGGAAACAGGCGCGGAAGCCGCGATGGGCAATCACAAGCGGCACGTTTCCGCGCAGCCGTTCTGCCAGCATTTCGGCGATGGACATCATTTTGCAGGCAACTGTTCCTGTTTCGGCCAGTGGTCCAGAATCCATTGCACCGCCTGGTTTAAGTCTACGGCCACATAGTCGGGCTGTACCGCCTGCTCCGGCCCAACATAGGCCAGATCGCCCTGCCCGTAACCTGTCAGCACCAGAATAGAGCGCGCGCCCACCCTGGCACCGCTCTTCAGATCCGACCAGCGATCCCCTACCACAAAAGAACGGCTCAGGTCGAGATCAAGCTCCCGCGCCGCCTGCTCAAAGAGACCGGTTTTAGGTTTGCGGCAATTGCAGTCAAGCCGGTAGGCCGCTTCCCTGGCCTCGGGATGGTGCGGGCAGATATAAAGACCGTCGATATGGGCACCATCTGCGGCAAGTTCATCCACCATCTTTTCGTGCACCGCCTCCAAAAGACTCACGGGGAAATACCCGCGCGCCAGGCCCGACTGATTGGTCACCACCACCACCGGAATGTGGCGCTCATTGAGACGGGTGATCGCCCGTCCCACACC
>DAIODL010000371.1:0-1695 GCA_036746815.1 Desulfobulbus sp. | reverse complement strand
TTCCAAGTCGATTTGGGTAAACTCCGGCTGCCGGTCGGCGCGCAGGTCCTCATCGCGGAAGCATTTAACGATCTGATAGTAGCGGTCCATGCCCGAGATCATGAGCAGCTGCTTGAACAGTTGCGGGGACTGGGGCAGGGCGTAGAATTTGCCGGCCTGAATACGGCTGGGCACCAGGTAGTCACGGGCGCCTTCCGGGGTGGAGCGGGTAAGCATGGGGGTTTCGATGTCGAGAAAGCCGTGCTCATTCAGGTAAGCGCGGACGGTCTGGATGGCCTTGTGGCGGAGGATAATATTTTTGGCCACGTCCGGACGGCGCAGATCCAGGTAACGGTACTGGAGGCGCAGGGTATCGGCGATTTCAATGTCCTCATCCAGCGGGAAGGGCGGGGTCTCGCTGGTGTTCAAGATGCGCAGTTCATCTACGATGATTTCGATGGCACCCGTGGCCAGTTTGGGGTTTTCCATGTCCCCGGGACGCTGGCACACATGGCCGCGCACAGCGATGACCCATTCGCTGCGCAGCTGATGGGCCTTGGCATGCACTTCGGCATTGATTTCGGGATTGAAGACTACCTGGGTAATGCCCCAGCGGTCGCGCAGATCGATAAAAATAACACCGCCATGGTCGCGGCGGCGAAGCACCCAGCCCATAAGGGTGGTTTCCTGACCCAGATTGTTCAGGTTCAGGTCGTTACATGTGTGTGTGCGCCGAAGTGCGCCCATTGATTCCATATGTTATCTCCAAAGAAAAATCGGTGCCCGTGTAAGCATCCGGAAAGTTTTTTATGCCAGGCCCATGCTCATGATTGGCGCAGCAGGGGCAGTAAACCTTCACACTGCTGCATGACTGGGCCTTGCAGGTCAACCGTGGTCTGCTCCTGAGTGGCCATGTTGCGGAGAATGCCCTGCTGTTTGCTCAATTCATCTTCACCGATGATGAGGGTGAATCGGGCGTTGACCCGTCCCGCCTGTTTAAGCTGCGCCTTGAGGCTGCGGCCGCTGTAATCGATAGCGGTCTTGATGCCGTTGATCCGCAGTGCTTGCGCCAGCCTGGTACAGGCTGTCAGCGGTGCGTCACCCAGGGCGGCCACAAAGAGATCCATGGAAGCTGTGGGCAGTGCCACCTGGGTCTGCTGCTCCATGAGCAGAGCCACGCGTTCCATGCCCATGGCAAAACCGATACCTGAAAGTGGCGGGCCGCCGAGCTCTTCAATGAGTCCGTCGTAGCGGCCACCCGCACCCACGGCAGCCTGTGCGCCCAGGTCAGCGGTGAGAAATTCAAAGGTGGTACGGGTATAGTAGTCAAGCCCGCGTACCATGAACCGGTTGATGGTAAAGGGAATATTCAACTCAGTCAGTGATTGGCGCACCTGCTGGAAATGTTGATCGCAGTCCGGGCACAGGCAGTCAAGCAGGGACGGCGCATTCGCCACTGCTGCCCGGCAGCTTTCCTTTTTGCAGTCGAGCACGCGCAGGGGATTGGTGTGGGTGCGGCGTTTGCAGTCATCACAGAGCTGATCCTGTAAACCTTCAAGATAGGTGATGAGCTGTTTTTTATAGGCCGGTCGGCACACCGGGCAGCCCAGGGAATTAATTTCCAGACTTACCTTGATACCCAGACTGTCCAGAAACATCTGCCCCATGGCGATCAGTTCCGCATCGACCTGCGGTTCCACTGCGCCAATGATTTCC
>DAIODL010000370.1:0-1758 GCA_036746815.1 Desulfobulbus sp. | reverse complement strand
ACCCACGTGATAACAACACCAGAAGAGGTGCTGCACGTTGTGCCGCTGCTTGCCCGTGAAGCAGTGCTCGGCTTTGACACTGAAACAAGACCAGCTTTTAAAAAAGGTCAGCAATTTCTACCCAGCCTGTTGCAGCTGGCAGGCACAGACATGGTTGTTCTCTTCCGTCTCGCTACCACCGGCCTGCCGGGCGTCCTGCTCGAACTGCTGAGCAATCCCGCTGTCATCAAGTCCGGCGCAGCGCCGGTAGACGACCTCGCGAGCCTCCAGAAAATAGCGGATTTTACACCCGCGGGTTTTATCGATCTGGCGAAACTGGCACGTGAGTGTGGACTGCACAATCACGGTCTGCGCGGCCTGGCTGCCGTGGTCTGCGGCATCCGCATCTCCAAATCAGCCCGCACCACCAACTGGGCCCAACCCCAGCTCACCCCTAAACAAATCCGCTATGCCGCCACAGATGCCTGGATCAGCCGGGAACTCTACCTGCAACTGCATATGCAGCCGCATATCTCAGGCACACATTGATCATCAGTCGCTGCCCGGTTAAAAGGGAAACGGCAATTACCGTGTAACCACACAATGAAGCCAGTCAGCGAATAACCGCGCCTGCCCCGTATGCGGCTGCGCCCAGAAGGGCTGCGCCCTGATTAAGAATGATGCGGATCGGTACCTGCGCCAGCCGCTCATGATAGGTACCCCGCGCAAAGACATGCATAAAATCTTTCGGGGAAATACAGGATTCCAACCGGGCCGCCAACCCTCCGCCCAGGTAAAGGCCGCCAAATGCCAGGGTCTTCAACACCAGATTGGCGGCTTCATCGGCCAGTATATCCAGAAAAAGCTGCAGTGTCTGCTGAGCGACTTCGCAGGGAGTGATACCCTGCATGGAACGTATACCCGCGCCAAGAATCACCGGCGTCTTATCCACGTGCTCCTGCAGCTGTTCAGTCAGCCAGGAGGGCGCCGGCAGGCGGTGGGTCATGAAGGCAAAGAGATGCGGCACAGCCAGACCGGAACAGACCTGCTCCACAGAAACATGCCCCTGCCGGCTGCGCAGGAACAGCAGCAGTTCATCTTGCAGTTGGTTGCGGGGCGCAAAACTGGCGTGCCCGCCTTCGGAAGCGCAGGGTAGAAAAGAATCGCCATGGGGTACGAGAAAGCCCTCGCCCAGTCCGCTGCCGGGAGCAAGCACAGCCCGTACGGCCGGTCCCGGCGGCACCTGCCCCCGATTCAACACCAGGAAGTCATGTTCCGGCAGTTGCAGTGCACCTACGGACGTCGCCACCAGATCATTGATGAGATAGACCTGCGCAAATCCGAAATCCTTGCGTAACTGCTCCGCATCCAGCAGCCAGTTCAGATTGGTCATGTGCACTTGGTTACCCAGCACCGGGCCAGCCACACCAAAACAGGCCGTCAGATGCTCGATATGCGCATCACTAAGAAAGGTTGCCAGCAAGGTGGAAAATTCACCAAACTCGGCATTGTGAAACCGCTGATGACGAATCTGCTTGCCCGGCCAGCCTTCATACAGGGCCAGTGCGGTTTTAGTGGCACCGATATCACCGGCAAGCAACATCCCCTGGAATGCTTCCATAGTGCAGATCGCCTGAAAAATAGTGTTGACTCAAAAGTCAGCCAAGTCCATCACCCGTAAAGCCCTATCAACCCTCTTTGAGCAGACGAATATCCCACGCCTCTGAGCGGTGATTGTTCGCCGCGTCTTCAACCACCCGGAACTCAAAAATCCGGGTC
>DAIODL010000369.1:0-1779 GCA_036746815.1 Desulfobulbus sp. | reverse complement strand
AGGGCAACTGCCGCACGCCGCTGATCTGCAGCTGCCGGCCATCCACGCTGACCTGCAGACTGTCTGGCAAGGTCGCACCGATTTCCGCATACACATAAATAGTGTGCGGTGCTTCGTAAATATCCACAGCCGGTTGCCAGGAGGCGATCGGCATCATCCTGGAAAATGCCATGGAACGCAGGATACGTCCCGTATACTGCTGCATTTGCGCCAGATCTTCCAACAGCTTTTTGCTCAATGGGTCCATCAGATCCTCTCCAATGCGGACTCCTGGTTAGAAGCACGCACGTTTTTCATCCGTATGATCTGCAAACAATTATGTACCAGCGTGATCGGCCACAAAAAACAATCGCGATTCAGCACTCTGAATCAGCGCAGGTGTTGCGATAGAAATAAGCACTATACCTTTTGCGGCAATCATAAATCAACAAAAACACCGGAAAAGCCGGGACTGCAGTACCTTGTCAAATGCAATGGTAGATTATCTGCAACACTTTCCCCCGGAATGCAAACCCTCCGGCACCATCACGCAAAAACAATCGTAGGAAATGTGGTATCCAGCTCAACACACATTTTTTGCCAGACACCTCTCCTGCATGTGCTTTCCCTGGACATCCAGCTTTCGCCGCCTGAACTTGAATGCAACACAAAAATACAATATTACAAAACAATAAGAAATTATTCTGCCGGCAAAACCTGCATCGCTACACCGCCTGCCGGGGAGTTTGTCTCCCCTGATTTTTTATTTGCTTTTCAAATATGCATCCTTAATGTATAGCCCCGAATACACAGAACTCACGCGCCCACAACCTTTCCTGCTGCAGTGCAGGCGGTAACGTTGTGGGATCATGTTTTCGAGTATCGGGTGTAGGGCAGAACATCTCTCCACTGCGTGCAGATGCCGCATCCACCGCTCCGAGAGCTTGGGCAGTAGGAGTTCTTTTTCCTCATCTTTACTTATTTCCTTAGACACTGGAGGCAAATATGAGCAGTTCGTGTGGATCATGCGAGAGCAACCAGCAGGGCAGTTGCAACTCGGCGGATGCCAAACTGGCACAGCAGGACATCGCCATTAACAGATCCCTGGGCCGGATCAAGAACAAGATTCTGGTCATGAGCGGTAAGGGTGGCGTTGGTAAGTCGACGGTTTCCGTGAATCTGGCGCTGTGTCTGGCCAAGCGCGGTCACAAGGTCGGTCTGATGGACGTGGATCTGCACGGCCCTGATGTCTGCCGCATGCTCAACCTGACCGGCTCGCTCATGGCTCCGGAAAATCCCAATGACCTGATTCCACCGCTTGAATATAACGATCACCTCAAGGTCGTTTCCCTGGAATATATGATGAAAAACCGCGACGACGCCATTATCTGGCGTGGCCCGCTGAAGATTCAGGCAATCCGCCAGTTCGTGGCTGACATGGACTGGGGTGAACTGGATTACCTCATTGTCGACGCTCCTCCAGGTACCGGTGACGAACCGCTCACTGTCGCCCAGACCATTCCCGGCGTGCAGGCAGTCGTTGTCACCACGCCGCAGGCTGTGGCGCTGGCTGATGTGCGCAAGTCTATCAACTTCTGCAAGGCTGTGGAGATGCCCATTGTCGGCGTGGTTGAGAATATGTCCGGTTTTGTGTGCCCGCACTGCGGCCAGACCGTGGACATCTTCAGCTCCGGCGGCGGCGAAAAAACCGCCCGAGACTTCGACCTGCCCTTCCTGGGCCGCGTGCCCATGGATCCAAAGGTCGTGGCCGCCGGCGACAGCGGAACTCCTTACCTGTCC
>DAIODL010000368.1:0-1788 GCA_036746815.1 Desulfobulbus sp. | reverse complement strand
CAAGAATGTGTTTCGCAAACCCCTGCTGCCGCTTCTGGAAGGGGTACAGCACGCACCCTTTGGCGATGCTGACGCCGTGGAAAAACTGCTTGAGGCGGATGCCGCCGTGGGCAATGGCGTGGCTGCCATCGTGGCCGAGCCCATTCAGGGCGAGGCGGGTGCCATTGTGCCGCCCGATGATTTCTGGCCGCGTCTCCGTGAGCTGTGCGACAAGTACGGGGTACTCCTCATTGCCGATGAGGTGCAGACCGGTTTTGGCCGCACCGGCAAGATCTTTGGTGTGGATCACTGGGGTGTAACCCCGGACATCATGTGTTTTGGCAAGGCGCTGGGCGGCGGTGTAGTACCCATGTCCGGTTTTTTCTCCACGGCCAAGATCTGGAAGGTCATGGAGCCCAACCCCTTTATGCACACCACCACCACCGGCGGCAATCCCATTGCCTGCGCGGCAGCCCTGGCTGCCATCACCGTCATGCAGGAGGAGGATCTGCCAGCTCAGGCCGCCAGGAAAGGTGAGTATGTCAAAGGTCGGCTCAATGAACTGAGCAAAAAATATCCGGGTATCTTCCAGAAGATCACCGGTCGCGGACTGCTCATCGGTATGGAGTTTGTCAACGATGAGATTGGCTACAAGCTCGCTGCCGGTCTCTTTGCCCGGGGTGTGATGACGGCGGGTACGCTCATTAACGCCAAATGCATTCGTTTCGAGCCTGCATTGAACATTCCCATGGAAACCCTGGATAAGGCGTTGTCCATCATGGAAGAGGTTATCAAGGAAGTCAAGGGCTGATCCGGCATGCTCTTCCCCCTGAAGCGAGGGGGCTATTTACAGAGGAGAACATGATGAAATTATGGATTAATGGTGCATGGGTTGCGGGTTCTGAAGGCACGCTGGCTGTGGAAAATCCTGCAACCGGCAAGGTGGTCGACGAGGTTGCCAGGGCCGGCAACGGTGATGTGGATGCGGCCGTGGCTGCGGCCAAGACCGCGTTTTCCGTGTGGAGCGGCATGACTCCCGGCGAACGGGGCAAACTCTTGTGGAAACTTGCCGACCTGATGGAAGAGAACATCAAGGAGCTGGCCCGCGTTGAAACGGAGGATACCGGCAAGCCCTATGACTTTTTAAGCATGGGCGGAGACCTGCCGTTCTGTATCGATAATATGCGGTTTTTCGCGGGTATTGCCCGGGAAAACAGCGGTCATCACGCAGGCGAATATGCAGATGGTTACACCTCCATCTACCGGCGCGAGCCCGTGGGCGTGGTGGGGCAGATCGCGCCCTGGAATTATCCCATTCTCATGGCCGTGTGGAAGATTGCCCCGGCGCTCGCTGCCGGCTGTACCACGGTGCTCAAACCCGCATCCCTGACCCCGCGGACTTCGCTCATGCTGGGGGAACTGGCCAAGCAGGCCGGTATTCCGGATGGCGTCTTTAATGTGGTCACCGGCAGTGTCGGACCGGTACTGGTGGCGCATAAGGATATCCGCATGATTTCCGTGACCGGTGCCACCAGCACCGGAGCTGCCATCATGCGCAGCGCGGCCGATACCATCAAGCGGGTGCATCTGGAGCTGGGCGGCAAGGCGCCAGTGCTCGTGTTTCCGGATGCCGATCCCGCCCTGGTGGCCGCCAAGATTTCCATAGCTGCCATCTGCAACTCCGGTCAGGACTGCACCGCTGCTACCCGTCTGTTGTGCCACGAATCCTGTGTGGAGACGATGAAGGAGGCCCTAGTGGCTGGTATGCAGGCCATCAAGGTGGGCGACCCCTTTGCTGCGGGCACGCAG
>DAIODL010000367.1:0-1790 GCA_036746815.1 Desulfobulbus sp. | reverse complement strand
CATGGATCTGGACTTGATTCTGGGGCATTCCAAGGGACGTTTTGTTGCCATGGATAACAAAGTGCCGATGCTGCGTGTTGGATTTCCGACATATGACCGGGCTGGAATGTACCGCTATCCGGTGCTGGGCTACGCCGGTGCCACCTGGCTGGCCGAGCAGATCGCCAACACCATCTTCACCGATATGGAATACAAGGGTGTCCGCGAATGGAGCCTGAATGTCTGGTGAGTTTTGATGACCGGGACAACTCGAAAAGGAGTTCTGGCCATGAAAAGAGAATCCGGTGACTGAGCAGAATATTCCGAAAATTTGCATAAGGCGTGTCGTGGTGGCCCTGTCCGCAAATGTTGCACAGGGCTGCCGCAATTTTGCCATTTTCTCTCAACATGCGAGGGCATGCATTCATGTCAAAAGCAACCAATCCATGCACTGAAGATTCTGTCATCCTCTATGATGATCTGCCTGAGGAACTGTATTTTTTTGCTTATGGTGCCAACATGAATCAACAGCAGATTCGTGAGCGGTGCCGTCATGCCAGGGTGGTGACGAAAGCACGGTTACCCTGTTACCGGATCGGTTTTTTCGGGAATTCACGCATCTGGGATGGTGCGCAGGCAAGTGTGGTCCGGGAGTCTGGCCAGGAGGTGTGGGGTGTGGTCTATGAACTCAGCACCACGGATCTGGAACGGCTCGACGCCTGGCAGGATGTCCGCATGGACGGAACCGGTCCCTACTTTCATTATCCGGTGAAGGTCACGGGAACGGATGGGCGCATCTACCTGTCGCTTCTTTATGAAAAAAGTATCCTGGGTGAGCCGCAAAAACCAAGTGCACCGTATCTGGATTTTATCGTGGCTGGCGCTGAGGCACATCAGTTACCTGCTGCGTACATCCAGGCACTGAAAAGTATGCCCGCCAAACGGGCATCCTATCAGGTCCCCCGGCCACGGCTGTACAATCCTGAAAGTCTGCTGGCATGGGACTGTTCAAGCTGCGAAGAATGAAAACCGTTAGAAGATGTGCATCTGAGGTAAAAAGTGCCTGCTCGGAGATGTCTGATAGGCCACCCTGAAATCATACGACCATGCCATTGGTCTGCGGACATAAAAAAGGAGCGAGGTCAGATGATCTCACTCCTTGAATTAATTTGGCGCGCCCGGAGGGATTCGAACCCCCGACCCTCGGATTCGAAGTCTCTGGGTTGCATATTTAACCGACCTTAACAATGAATAATTATATTGACTAATCAGTAAGATATTATATATGTTCACTATAACGAAAATTAACCAAAAACACCCTTTTCTACCCTCAAAGGTAGCACCGAAGTAGCACGAAAAAAGGAGTGTGACCCAAAGACTTTAATCAATTAGGTCGGGAAGATGGCACGGGAAGAGATCAACTTCACCAAGACAGCAATTGATTCAATAGTAGCACCAAACGTGGAAAAACGTCTTTACGTGTACGATGCGAAAGAATCCGGGCTGCTGTTACAGATTACAGGTAATGGCCGAAAAACCTTTCAGCTTTACAAGAAACACATGGGCAAGCCCGTGCGTGTCACCATTGGCACTTACCCTGATCTGACCGTGGAGCAGGCCAGGAAGAAGGCGCGGGAAATCAAGGTTGCCTTGAACAACGGTGAAAACCCAAACGATAAGCTGAAACAACAGCGGCAGGAAATGACCTTTGCCGGGCTCTTCGCCATCTACATGGAGCGGCACGCCAAAATCAAAAAGCGTAGTTGGCAGGAAGACCAACTGCAATTTGAACGCTACCTTGCCCCACTGGC
>DAIODL010000366.1:0-1792 GCA_036746815.1 Desulfobulbus sp. | reverse complement strand
ACATCATCGCCGCTGGTCTTCGTGACGTGGTGATCGTCAAACAACGGCAGCTGGCGCGGCTGCAGAGTCCGGGCGAACGCGGCTGCATGCTCACTAATCCGCCCTACGGCGAGCGGCTTTCAGAAAAAGAGGCGGTCAAATACCTGTACCGCTGTCTGGGCCGCACCTTTCAGGAGCGGTTCCCGGGCTGGACCCTGGGCTTTTTCACCGCTAACCCCGATCTCTCCGGCATGACCGGCATGCAGTGGCAAGAGCGCTTCCGCCTGTTCAACGGCCCCATCAAATGCCAGCTGCTGGTGGGCAGTGAATGCCGTCTGCAGGAGCCCAAGCCTGCGGTGTGGACCACCACGCCGCTTGAGTCCGGCGCTCCCGGCGAGGATCTGGCCAACCGGCTCATCAAAAATGGGGAGCGTTACTTCCCCTGGGCGCGAGAGACGGGCATTACCTGTTTTCGCCTGTACGACGGGGATATCCCGGAATTCAACCTGGCTATCGACCTCTATGAGGAGTGGGTGCATGTGCAGGAATACGCGCCGCCCGCCACAGTGGACGCAGCCAAGGCTGCCGAGCGCTTTGCCCTTGCCCTGCAGGTGATTCGCTCAGTGCTTGGCGTGCCGCACAGCCGCGTGTTCATCAAGAGCCGGCAGAAGCAGAAAGGCAAGGACCAGTACCAGAAAAAGTCCGGCACCGGCGATCTGTACGAGGTGCGCGAGGGTGGCTGCCGCTTTCTGGTGAACTTTACCGACTACCTGGACACCGGCCTGTTCCTTGATCACCGCAACACCCGCGCCCGCCTGCAGCAGATGGTCCAGGGCAAGACATTCCTCAATCTCTTCGGTTACACCGGCTCCGCCACCGTGTACGCGGCCATGGGCGGCGCCACCTCCACCACCACGGTGGACGTTTCCGACACCTATCTGTCCCGGGCCCAGGCCAATCTCGCGCTCAACGGGTTTGGTGGCCCACTGCATCAGACCATAGAGCGCGACTGTATGCAGTGGCTGAAAAGCACCACGGAGCGCTTTGGCGTAATCTTTCTTGATCCGCCCACCTTTTCCAACTCTCGCCACCGGGAGCAGACATTTGACATCCAGCGTGACCATGGACAACTGCTGAGCCTTGCCATGCAGCATCTGGCCAGAAATGGGGTGCTGATCTTTTCCACCAACTTCCGGAAATTCAAGCTCGATCCGGAAATTGAGCGGCAGTATGACATGCGCGAAATCAGTAATGAATCTGTGCCCTTTGATTTTCAGCGCAACAACCGCATTCACCGCTGCTGGGAATGCCGCTACCGCACGGAGTCTACAGACACGGCAGATACCGGCGAAACTCTGCAGGAGAACGACTGATGCACTCTTATGCGCCCAGTGAGGAAATCGTGGTCATCGTGGACCGCGACAATAAACCCATCGGCACGGTTACCCGCAAGATCATGCGCCAGCAGCACCTGATTCACCGGGCCAGCTATATTCTCGTGTTCAACACCGAGGGTGAGCTGTTCATTCAGAAGCGCACCCGCACCAAGGATGTCTATCCCGGGTACTGGGATCTGGCCGCAGGCGGCGTGGTGCTGGCTAATGAAAGTTACGAGGAAGGCGCCCGGCGGGAACTGCAGGAGGAGCTGGGCATTGAGGCCAAACTGCGACCGCTTTTTGACCAGTATTACGAGGACGACAACAACCGGGTGTGGGGGCGTATCTTCGCCTGCACTCATAACGGCCCGTTCGCACTGCAGAAAGAAGAAATTGATGGCGGTCACTTCATCGCCTTAAGCGAGATTGAGGCGCTG
>DAIODL010000365.1:0-1834 GCA_036746815.1 Desulfobulbus sp. | reverse complement strand
CTCGCCCGCAACCAGGCTGAAACTCAGAAAAAGCGCCAGGTACAGGAGCAGATGGTGATGTTTGACGTGACCGATTTCATGGGCGAGTACACTGTCTATTTCCTCTGGTTCCAAAGCGGCAAGCAGTGCCGGGCTGATGAGCAGATAGCGAAGTCTGGGCAGAATACCCATGATACCCGCGGTCAGCACCTTGCCTTCAAAAAGCGGCCATGTGTAGATCCCCACCTGAAATTGCTGCCTGCGGCAGAAAGCGAGCAGCCGTTTCCGTTCTTCGCTCTCCGGTAGTGGCTGACAGCCCCAGAGGCGGCATACCAGTGGTGGAAATACGAAAATAAGAAAGAGAACGAATGCGCAAAGCAGAAGCGCGTTACCCCAGAAGGAGGCAAGCAGTTGGTGCAGAAGTGGAATGAGCGCCAGTCCGTCAAACAGCAGGGAAAGTGCGGCCCAGGGAAGGATGATGGGCAGGGTGCCGGTGAACTGCAAACGGAAAAAGGCGCCAGGGGTGTAGCGGACCTGAAAAATGTGCTGATAGGGCTGCCGTGCATGGAGCCACAGAATAAATAGAAAGAGATAGAAAAATCCCAGTCCTGCCAGATCAGTCAAGATCGGCAATTGCCCGTTTGCGGAGAGGGGCTGCAGATAATATTTGATATCAATCCCCCAGACGAGCCCGGCAAAACAGGCTACCGCCAGTAGGGACATTTTCTTTTCAGCAGTAAAGTAGCGCTTGGCGCTGAAGCCGACACGCGCAAAAATATGGGCGGCAAGCAGGAAATAGATGGCGTAAATAGCACCTGTCGCGATCAGTGTCCACAGGGAGGAAAATCCCGGCGGCTCTGTTGGTGTGGTGGAGGAGAAGAGAAAGATGACCACCAGAAAATAAAGAAGATTGGCGTAGGGCATGAAACCGGTGTGAACTAAAATTGCGGGTTTATGGCAGCGCAGAAAGAATATTCATGTTTGCCAAGTACTTTTCACTTTGTCGAGTCCCCTGCCATTGTGCACGGTTTTTTCTTTGATGGCATTATATTTAGGAAATTTTATGAAAATTCTTGCTTGTTTTTTCATGTTTGGTATTATAAAAAATTTATTGTAGATTCTGGGCCTATAGCTCAGTTGGCTAGAGCCACCGGCTCATAACCGGTCGGTCCCTGGTTCGAGTCCAGGTGGGCCCACCATGTTTTGGGCAGCAATACGCTGTATAAAAAATGGGTTTGGGAAAAGCGGGGTCGGCAAAGTGGCGCAGTGTGCAGGTCATCTGGTCGCTTACTGCAGATTCCTGAAAGTATTTGAAACCTACAAACAGGCTGGTACCTTGAGCACAAGAGCTCAACGAATTTTTTTACTATCATGGCGTCCTGTGTCTGTGAACGGTTGCCGACAAAACGTTAAACAGCATCCCGCCAGCAACGCGGGCCTGTCAATGAAATATAGCCATATATGTTTGAAAAGAGGTGCATCTTGAAGGATGTGCCTCTTTTGTTTTACTGAGTGCGAACGCGTGCCGATTATTCAAGATTTTCTCGAAATACTGAAGCGTATTGTACCGGCCACCCTGGCCGAATCGTGGGACAATGTCGGTCTCCTGGCCGGAGAACCGGGGCAGCCGGTCCACCGGGTGCTGTTGGCCCTGGATCCCACGCTTCCTCTTGTGGAGCAGGCCATCCGGGAACAGTACGATCTCATCCTCACGCACCACCCTGTCATTTTCCATCCTCTGAAAAATTTGCGCACAGATACCCCCACGGGACGATTTCTCTCTTGCGCGGTCAGTAACCATATCGGCGTTATCGCCTGTCACACCAACTATGATAGTGCCCCGCAGGGGGTCAGT
>DAIODL010000364.1:0-1842 GCA_036746815.1 Desulfobulbus sp. | reverse complement strand
GGTCAATATTCAGGTCGGCCTGCTGGAAGAAATTCTCGGTATGGCTCTGGCTATGGCAGTTGCTGCACACCATCTCCATCTTCTTACGGCCTTCTACACCATTACCTGCCAGGGGGCTGAGTGGATCCGGAGAATTGCGCACCTTGGATTCCGTTGCCCAGAGATTCCATTTCAAGCGGTCGGATATATTGTGGGTGGTGGTCAGCTGACCGATACCGCTCATATGGCAGACGGCGCAGGTGGGGGCACGGTAGTCACCCGGTTCCCAAGTGTCAGGAGATTTGTCAAAATTCCAGCTGGCGCCTTCAGCATTGAAGATATGACCATGCTTGCTGTTGTTGAAAATCTCGATGTCTGGATGATCCGGTCCCAGATGGCAGGACGCGCAGGCAGCAGGCTTTCTGGCTTCGGCAATGTTGAACCGATGCCGTGTATGGCAGACCACGCAGTTGCCCACGCTGCCATCCGGCCAGATGGTACCGATACCGGCAGCCGGCCAGGATTCCTTGGTGGCGCGTTTGTCCGTGCCGAGCGTGATTTTGGAACCATGGCACTGCATACAGCCGGACATTTCAGAAGAACGTTTGAATTTCTCCATGCCTTGCCCCTCGTGTTTCTCGATGAGCGCGGTCATGCCTTTGTAATTCAACCCTTCAGGAGTGTTGTACTGGATGCTTGCGCGGAAATGGCCGCTTTTGCTGAACTCCGCCACTTCTTTGGCATGGCAGCGGGCGCAGGTATTCGGAGTGACCATGGCCGTGACATAAATCTCAGTCCCTTTGACACCTGGACAATTTTGGGCAGCCATAGGTGAGCTCTTATCCACCTGATGGCAATCGATACAGGAGACTCCCGCATGCCCATGGCGACTTTCCGCCCAATCAGAAACAATGCCAGGATGCTTTCCTGCATGACATGAAACGCATTTCTGCGCTTCCGGGGTGAGCCCGTGTTCGACCTTGAGGGTTTTGACGCTGCTGTCCAGCGCGAACGCCGGTGCAACTAACCCAACAGTGAAAATCAGCGCCAGTAGTACACGCATCTTCCTCCTCCTATTGCTGCTGTTTGTTGAGATGGTCCGTAATATTTTTATGTCCAACATGCTGGTGACAGTGCACGCATGAAGTTACGACGCCCATCTTGTAATCCCGATGGGCGAGGTAGGCCTTGGGAACCTCATAATGAATGGCATCAAGATCGTGGCATTTATTGCAACCCGTTGAATAGGTAAAATCTTCGCGGAGTTTCAGATGTTCCACCCAATTCATTTTTTTTGCCCAGAACATTTCACCAATAACATCTTTGACACCGGAAATGGCCTTGGCTTTGACATAATGCAGTACATTGTTGTGCGGGAGATGACAGTCGGCGCAGTGGGCTTTGACACCCCATTTATTATGACCGCCGTGGACATCCTCTTTGTAGGCCTGGGCAACACCCTGCATGGAATGGCAGGAGGCGCAAAATTCAACCCCTGAGGTTCGTTCGATCATCTCGGCACTCCCTAGAGCCAAACCACCCCCAAGGATAATGCCGACCAGGAGTAAAAGGAGCTTTTTCTTCATCTGTCTCTCTATTAATACACAAATGGATGTCACATGTGCTCACGGGTATGACCACCAGCCGCCAGTACAGCATGCAAACCAGGGGGATGGTACGATCTGCCTGAAGTATTGTGGAGCAAATCGTCAGTGATCATACATAGTTGAAAAAGTGCACACGAAAAGCACAAAATCTCTCAACAGTTACCTTGCATAACTTTTTCATTTCATTTTACTTCACTGCTATCCCATAAAAATATAAGGGAATTCAAATAAATAAAGGCTCAGAACCTCTTTTGGG
>DAIODL010000363.1:0-1846 GCA_036746815.1 Desulfobulbus sp. | reverse complement strand
GCCAGCCCTGGTGGCGGGCCATCTGGGACGGGGACGCTATGGTTCGGTGTTCAAGGCGGCGCTTCTGGGCGTGCCAATCCCTCTGTGTTCGTGCGGTGTGCTGCCGGTGGCCGCGCAGCTGAAAAGACAGGGCGCGAACAATGGCGCGGTTATCGCTTTTCTTATTTCAACCCCAGAGTCCGGAGCGGATTCCATTGCGCTTTCCTGGGCATTGCTTGATCCGATCATGACTGTGGTGCGCCCGGTGGCAGCTTTTATTTCCGCCTTTGCTGCCGGCATTTTTGAGAATCTTTTTGGCACCAGTGAGCAGGTAAAAACACCTGTTTTCCTGCCCACGGCCCTCGCCGCCGCGCCCTCCACCTGCGGGGCGGATGGGTGCTCCTGTCATCAGCATGGACACGAGCATGACACGCAGACCACCGGAGCTGTCAGTAGCCTGCGCGCGGGAATCCGTTATGCGATTTTTGATATCTGGGGCGATCTCATGGGCTGGTTTTTCGTGGGGGTGCTGGTCGCAACCGTGATTACCGTTGCCGTACCAGATAATTTCATCAATCATTATCTGAACGGAGGCATAGGTTCCATGCTGGTGATGCTGGCTGTAGGTATTCCCATGTATATCTGCGCCACCGCCTCAACACCCATCGCAGCCGCGATGATCCTCAAGGGCGTCAGCCCCGGGGCAGCCCTGGTGTTTCTCATGGCCGGACCGGCCACGAACATGACCTCAATCACCATGCTGTCCCATATTGTGGGGAAAAGGGGACTGGCTATATATCTTGGATCGGTGGCGGTTGTGAGTGTGTTGTGTGGTTTGGGGCTTGACGCCCTGTACGGCGCGCTGGGCATGTCGGCGGTTGCCAGTATCGGCCGGGTCAACCAGGAACTGCCGTTTTGGCTGCTGCTGACTGCCACCCTGGTGCTGCTCGCGCTTTCTGTTTTCCAGCTGTATAAGGTGTGGGGCGCTAGTTCAAACCATCATCATCACAGCGAGGAATGCGCCTGAGCGCGGACTTTTATTCTTTTTCAGCAAGGGGCAGTTACTGCCCCTTTATTTTTTTAGCGCAGTCCGGACAGAGACCATAAAATTCCAGATAGTGTCCTTCGATCACAAATCCGGTCTTGCGGGCAAGGAGCTGCTCGAGTATAGCCAGGTCGCAATCACTGCACTCGACTGCCCTGGCACACTGCCGGCAGACAAGCATATGGGAATGCCCGGGACTTGCCACCAGATACTTGTGCTCGCCCGCAGGTGTGTGCACCCAGCGCAGGCACCCGAGATCACTCATGATGTTTACCGTACGATAGACCGTGGTCTGGCTGATTTTCTGCTGTGCCAGGATGTTGGTTGCCTGGGCAATGGTCAGTCCGGTGGGGTGTGCTGTAAAAACATTCCAGATCACTTCACGCTGGCTCGTATAGCGTTGACCAGCCTTATTAAATAATTGTTTCAGTTCATCTGTGGAGAGCATGGGTAAGCCTTCTTATTGACATTTTATTTCAATAAGTATACACTCTGTTGTAATTAATTTTAAGAGCTATTTTGTATCGATTTTAAAAAAAATAAATTGTGATCTCCAAAAGATATATTTTTATTGGTCGGATTTTTCCGACCTCTTTTTTTATATTCATCTGACTTGCTAATGACAAAAAGTACGCATAACGATCAGCGGGCGGCCCTAGACGCACCCAATACCCAGCCGTTTTCCCATCCCCGGTTCACACCGCTGGCTGCGGGAATTGTCTCACGGCTGGTGGTGGCCACCGCTGTTGTGACCCTGTTGTGGATAACCGTTTACTGGGCGCTGCGCTCGTGAGCATTGATCAATTTATGCATGCCATCACT
>DAIODL010000362.1:0-1857 GCA_036746815.1 Desulfobulbus sp. | reverse complement strand
AACGCGCAGGTTGGCGTGTCCATGCACTTCAACGATAAGCTCCAGGTTTACTGCGGCGCCGGTTACACCTCGGATTTTTCCGACGAGCATGACTACCGCGTCGCCGCCGGCTTACGGCTTCGCTGGTAAGTTCCCACTCCTCTCCGCAGCCCCTGTCAGCAGCAATCCGACAGGGGCTGCACTTCCCTTCGCCTGTCATTCTTTTCACTCTCTTTCCCCCATCCCAAACGTAATTAACAGGAGTTTCTCCCGCCCGGTTGGTGTAAAATAGACATTTTGGTTGGCGGATTGCGCAGACGCTCTTTACAAAGCATCTCCTGGCGTATCCTCCATTGCTGCATTAGAATCATTGTATGCCGTCACCTTCCTCAGCCTGGGCGATTTTACTGCCTGTCATCCTTGCGGTGTTCATTGCCCTTTTAGGCGTGGGCATTGTCATTCCAGTACTCCCGATTCTGGCCACAACAC
Organism: Desulfobulbus sp.; assembly: GCA_036746815.1. Taxonomy (GTDB): domain Bacteria; phylum Desulfobacterota; class Desulfobulbia; order Desulfobulbales; family Desulfobulbaceae; genus Desulfobulbus. Next base: position 1,389 of record DAIODL010000362.1, on the reverse strand, counting down.
TGGGCGCATCCAAATTCATGCTCGCCATGATTATCGCGGTGTTTTCCTTAAGCCGCGGTTTTCTGCAGCCCATCGTGGGCAACCTGTCCGATCAATGGGGCCGAAAAGGATTTCTCCTCACCGGCCTGGGTATTTATGGGCTTGTCGGCTTACTCATCGCCCATGCCACTGCGGTCAGCCAGCTGATGGGAATCCGTCTCCTGCAGGGGGCAGGCGCCGCCATGGTGGTGCCGGTGGCCATGGCCTACGCCAGCTATCTGGCTCCGCCCGGCCAGGAAGGCCGCTATATGGGAATTGTCAATGGCGCGCTCTTCTGCGGCATTGGTTTCGGACCAATGGTGGGCGGACTGTTTGCCGATCGCTGGGGTATTGCCACGGTCTTTTATATAATGGCCGGGCTCAGTATCTGTGCCCTGCTCTTTGTTCTTTTCACCCTGCCCGGTTACAAAACAGGTGAAAGCCACATCCATCGGAAACTTTTTGAAAGCATCAGGGGAATGATTGCAAGGAAACGGACCATGGGTATTCTCCTTGCCCGTTCCGCTACCATGCTGATGTTGATTCCCACTATGGCCTTTCTTCCGGTCATTATGGCCGACTGGCCGGGCAGTACCCATCTGCATGTGGGCATGGTCATTGCCGGGCGCACCATGATGAATGCGGTGTGGCAATATCCGCTGGGCAAACTGGCGGACCGCGTGAACAAACTGTATCTGCTTGTTTGCGGGCGCCCTTGTCATGTGCATGGCGGCCACACTTATTCCCTTTATGCACGCCTTTCTCCCCATGCTTGGCATATATTTGATTCTTGGGATCGGTGAGGCCATGGTCTGGCCGGCGCTGGGCGCTTTTGCCGTGGAAGAAGGGCGGGCCTACTTCGGTCATGGCACCATGATGGGCGTATTCAATCTGGCCATGAGCGCGGGTATTTTCACAGGTGCCGTGGTCACCGGCACGGCCATGGACTGGCTGGGGATGCGCGTGGCCTTTCCGATGACAGCCGCAATTATGCTGTTCCTGTCACTCGTGGGCATGGCCTGGATCCGTTCCGGCAGATCTCCTGCTCTCCCGCCAGCCTAAAACCACGACGCAACCCCTGCCTAATGCATCAAATTTGTTGAAAATACACGCTGGTTACCGCAGCGATCCCTTGACGAGTCCTGCTATTCTGGTTAATAGTTGCAATTTGACGTAGTCTCGCGAGCGTGGTGAAACTGGTAGACGCACTGGATTTAGGATCCAGCGGGCTTCGCTCATGGGGGTTCGACTCCCCCCGCTCGCACCACGGCCCGCACTGCCTGTCATGAACATCACGTGCCCGACGGCAAAAATTTTCGGGTATAAACATATAAAACATCATGCCGCTGGCACACCTGCTGCGGAAACACG
>DAIODL010000361.1:0-1916 GCA_036746815.1 Desulfobulbus sp. | reverse complement strand
GCCGCGCCGTAGGCCGTATCCTTACCGGGGAGCACGCCGGTGTGATTGGCCGCGGCCCGGGAACCCGCTGGAGTGGTGCCGGATTTGAGCACCACCACCGGCTTACTGCTGCTGGCCGCCTCCGCGGCCTTGACGAATTTGTCGCCGTCGCTGATATCTTCCAGATAGCCAACAATGACCTTGGTCTCGTCGTCATGCGCCAGGGCATTGAGCACCTCAACCTCAGTGATATCCGCCTTATTGCCGATGGAAACTGCCTTGGACACGCCCAGTTCGCGTTCACCGGCAATATCCATCATGGCTGTGCACAGTGCACCGGACTGAGAAAAAATCGCCAGATGACCGGGCTGGGGCACGCGCTTGGAAAAGGAGGCGTTCATATTGTTGGAGGTGTTGATAATACCCAGACAGTTGGGCCCCAAAAGGCGCACCCCGCCCTGCCGGCAGATTTCGGTCAACTCTTCTTCAAGCACGCGTCCCTGGGGACCAGATTCCTTGAATCCCGAGGCCACCACCACAATGGCACCCACCTTTTTCTGTACCGCCGCACGGGCGGCGGCGGGCACCATCTCTGCGGGCACGGCGATCACCACCAGCTCAATTGAATCGGGATAATCGCTCAGCTGCGGATACACCGTCAGACCGCAGAGTTCACCACCGGCGGAGTTGACCGGTACGATGGGTCCGGCAAAACCGCTGCGCACCAGGTTGCTCAACACATTATGACCAACCTTGCCCACCTTGCGGGACGCACCGATAATGGCGATGGACTTCGGGAAAAACAGTCGTTCCAGCATACACGCCTCGTCTAGTTCGATGCCTCAGGAACATGCACGACAAACCCGGCGGCCTCCACGGCCTTGTGAATCGCCCGCACATTGTAGGTGTTGATGCGCAGATAAATCATGGCCTGCCGTTTGCTATTGCCCGGTGTGCGGATCAACTGGGTGAACAGTACACGCTTCTGCTCCATGATGTGCACCAGTTTGCTCAGGGCCTGCGGGTCGCCGTTATCCTCAATGGAAACCAGCACCGAACCCTTGGCACCCAGACTGTACAACTCGCGGTAGGCGTTGATCAGATCCGCTACCGTGAAGATGCCCACCACCTTTTTCTCGTCATCCACAACGGGCAATGCGCCAATTTTGCGCATCTGCAACCGCATCAGAGCGTCATCCAGGGTATCGTAAGGACGAAGGAAAAGGATATCGCGGATCATCAACACCGATACCGGCGTACTGTTTACCTGCTCTTCCACCGTTCCCCGCATGCTGCTGCGGGCCACTGTGGAGGGCCTGGCCGAACGCAGATCGCGGTCGGAGAGAATGCCCTGTAGCACCCTATCTTCATTTACCACCAGGAGGTGGCGGATATTGTACTGCTGCAGAAGTGCATTCGCCTCGGCCACAGTCTGATCAACATAAATAGTGACCGGGTTTGGTGTCATATGATCATTGATAAACATAACCGACCTCTTCGGATTATCCCACGGTGCCCCTGTTCCCTAAGCCTCCAGCAGGCCGGTCAGATAGGCGTCGACACACGCTCCAAGTTTTTCCAGAAAATATCCGCCCTCAAGAATGGAGAGCAGACGGCCTTCCGTGAACTCACGGGCCAATCCACGCACAAAAACACCCAACTGCCGGTAGATGTCTTCGGAAAAAGTCAGCCCCGACATATCGTCGTCCCGGTGGGCGTCGAAACCTGCGGCGATGATAAGGGCGTCGGGCTGCATGGTTGCAAGAAATTCGCGGATTCGCGGCAAAAGCCGCAGCACCTGTTCATCCCCGGCTCCGGGCGGCAGCGGCAGATTGAGAATGGTGCCTTTGCCCTCGCCAATACCGTCCTCTTCGGCCCAGCCGGTACCGGGATAGCTGAAACTGGGATGTTCATGAATGGAAATATAGACGGTCTCC
>DAIODL010000360.1:0-1919 GCA_036746815.1 Desulfobulbus sp. | reverse complement strand
CCCCTTTGTCGCCGGGGCGGGCGAGGTCACCATTTACTGTGCATCCATCGTGGGCGCCTGTCTGGGCTTCCTCTGGTTCAACTGTTATCCGGCGCAGATTTTCATGGGAGACGTGGGCTCCCTGTCGCTCGGCGGTACGCTGGGAGTGATCTCGGTAATTACCAAGCAGGAATTTCTGCTGGTGATCGTGGGCGGTATCTTTGTCATGGAGGCGCTCTCCGTGATTCTCCAGGTTGGCTATTTCAAGATGAGCGGGGGAAAACGCATCTTTCTCATGGCCCCCTTTCACCATCATTTTGAGAAAAAAGGCTGGCCGGAGCCCAAGGTGGTTGTCCGGTTCTGGATCATTTCCATCATTCTGGGGCTGATTGCCCTGGCAACCCTGAAACTGCGGTGATCTGTATGCAACTTACACCAAAAATGACCGCAGTGGTAATTGGCCTGGGCACTGCCGGACTGGCAACAGTTCGGGACCTGCTGCGGCTGGGCGTGCGGGTGAAAGTGACGGATCAGCGCCAGGAGAGCGATCTTGACAGGACCACGCTTGCGTATCTGGCCAAGAATCATGTGGAGATGGAGTTCGGCGGGCATACGGCAGCGTTTATTGACGGGGCTGATGTGGTCATCCCCGGTCCGGGAGTGCCCCTACAGGCACCCATTCTTGCGGCTGCCCGTTCCGGAAATATCGCTGTCAGCGGCGAGCTGGCGGTGGCAGCCGGACGTTTTCCCGTGCCCGTCATTGGGGTTACAGGATCAAACGGTAAAACCACGGTGACCAGTCTTATTGGTGCACTTCTGAAGGCGTCGGGCAAACGTCCTTTTGTGGGCGGCAACATCGGTAATCCCCTGCTTGAATTCTTTTCCGCACCAGAAAACTATGACTGTGCAGTACTGGAGCTTTCCAGTTTTCAACTGGATCTGGCCGGCAATTTTCGGCCCGATATCGGCCTGCTCCTGAACGTGACCCCAGATCATCTGGACCGGCATGGTTCCATGGAGACGTACACAGAAGCGAAGCGGAAACTTTTTGCCTGTCAGGTAAAAGGCGATGTTGCTATTCTTGGCGAGGATGATGCTCTTGCTGTAGCCACCATAGTGCGGACGGATGTGCGGCGGTTGCTCTTTGGGCACGGTGACGAGTGTGCCGCACGGATCGATGGCAGTGCCATTGTTTTACAGGGAGTTGGGCAGGATGGTGCAACCACGCGTTATGATTTGAGTGAGACCCATCTCGCCTCGCCGGTCAACCGGCTCAATGCCGCCGCCGCCATTTTGGCAGTGACCATGGCTGGATGCGGAGAAGCGGGTATTAAACAGGGACTGGCTGCATATCAGCCGCCTGCACACCGTATGGCGGAGGTTGGCACCGTGGCTGGCGTCCGCTTTATTGATGACTCCAAGGCAACCAATATCGGTGCCATGGCAGCCGCAGTTGCGGGTTGCGCGGCTCCGGTGGTGCTGATTGCGGGGGGCAAGGACAAAGGCGGCGATTATCACCTGGTGACAGAGGTTATTCGGCAGCATGTCAAGAACCTGCTGCTCATTGGTGAAGCAACTCCGCTCATGGAAGCTGTGTTTTCCGAGGTGGTCCCCTGCGAACGTGCGGATTCACTGGAAGCGGCTGTACGGCGCGGTTTTGAGCTGGCAGAACCGGGTGATGTGGTACTGCTGGCGCCGGGGTGTTCCAGTTTTGATATGTTCACTGGCTATGTGGAGCGGGGCAATGTCTTTTCCCGTTCAGTACAGCAGCTGCGGTCGGCGCAGGGGTAGGCAGATGATGGCTCAGCGCATATACAGGAGTGGCCGCAGCGTGATCAATGCGGAAAGGAGGCTGATATGCGTCTGATCGTTGTTGGCGGCGGTACGGGTGGACATCTGTTTCCAGGCATTGCGGTGGCCACGGCCATGTGTGAGCGCAT
>DAIODL010000359.1:0-1935 GCA_036746815.1 Desulfobulbus sp. | reverse complement strand
AATCTGCTGATTCCTGTTTCAATCTGTCCGATTTTTTCAGCCGTTGTCATCGCTGGCGAAAATGCGGACGGCATCAGCAGTGCGCTCAATCCGGCACTCCGCTTACCCAAACCTGTTGCAACAGCCGCCTCCGCGTTTGTGCCATTCAGGGCGACCGGCGCACCTGCGCGCGCATGGCCAATCTTGGACTTCTTCCTGGCTGCGAGATCGAAGTGCTCTGCAAGGGCAAGGGGCAGCAGTGCATGATTAAGGTCAATGGCGGCACTATCAGCCTGGATGCCCTTACCGCGGCCACGATTATGGTGGCTCCGGTCTGAAACTGGTATCACCCCCCCGTCACAGTCATCGTTTTTTGCTTCTTATCTTTCATTCTGCGTGAATATTCCGTTTCATGCAGGCAAGGAGGTTGATATGCAGCATATTCTTGTGGTTGTGGCAATTCTGGGCGCAATATTTTTCCTGGGACGGCGTCTCTGGCGCTTCTCCCATACCGGTAAAGGTCTGTCCTGCGGATGCGGAGGATGTGCCGGATGCGGCAGTAACACCCAGGACCAGCGACATCCCTTTCCCATGTATAAACCCTGAGCAAAATTCCCTCCGGTCACTACTGACCGGGGGATTTCCATGGAAAAGAGACTGTCCGTGAATCATAATACATGCGCAGACCTGCGCTTATCCTATTCATCTACCTTTTCTATCATCCTATGAACACAGCATATACCATTGCCCTGGCAGGTAATCCCAATGCCGGCAAAACCACCCTTTTCAACTACTTGACCGGCGCCCGTCAGCATGTGGGCAACTATCCCGGTGTTACCGTCGAACAGAAGGAAGGATGCTGCCTTCACAATGGCCAGGGGCTGCGGATCGTTGACCTCCCCGGCACCTATTCGCTCACCGCCTATTCCGTGGAAGAACTGGTCGCCCGCGATTTCATCATCAATGAAAAACCCGATGTCGTGGTGGACGTGGTCGATGCCTCCAACCTGGAGCGCCACCTCTATCTGAGCTGTCAGTTTCTGGAGCTGGGGACGCCCATGGTCATCGCGCTCAACATGGTCGATGCCGCCGAGAAACGGGGCATGAAAATCAATGCCCAGGCTCTGGGCAAACGCCTTGGTGTCACAGTGGTGCCCATCATTGCCCGCTCCGGCAAGGGAGTGGACGAACTCCTGGATGCGATCCTGACCGTTGCCGCGAGAGAATCCAGGCCGCAACCCACCTTTCTCCGCTACGGTTCGGATATTGATGAAACCCTTTCCGCCATGATGCCGGATCTGGCCCAATGCACCGAATTAACGCACATGTACCCCCAACGGTGGCTGGGTGTGAAACTCCTGGAACATGACGAGCAGATCCTGCAGAAAACCCAGGCCCTGTATCCGGAGATTGCCAAACGGCTTTTGGATCAATGCGATATCGTGGGCAACCACCTCCAGCAGACCATTGGCGTCTATCCCGAGGCGGTGATCGCCGACCATCGCTACGGCTTCATCAAATCCATTGTCCACAAAGGCATCATCACCCGCACCTTTACTGCCGACCGGCTGTACACCTCAGACAAAATCGACAAAATCGTCACTCATCGTCTGCTCGGCCCGCTGATCATGGCGGTGGTTCTGTACGGCCTCTATACCTTCACCTTCAGCTACAGCGGCTTTATGGTGAACTGGCTGGCCAGCGCGTTTTCCTGGCTCAACCATCTGGTGGGGAATATGCTGCCTGAAGGGCCACTCAAGTCCATGATTATTTCCGGCGTTATCGACGGAGTGGGCGGCGTTATGGGCTTTGTGCCCATTATTATGTTCATGTTCTTTGGCATTGCCGTGCTTGAAGACTCGGGCTACCTGGCCCGCGTAGCCTTCATGATGGACAAAATTTTCCACTTCTCAGGCCTGCACGGCTCATCAGTCATGCCGTTAATTGTTTCCGGCG
>DAIODL010000358.1:0-1943 GCA_036746815.1 Desulfobulbus sp. | reverse complement strand
AGGAAACGCCTCTTGATGTGGAGGAGCTGGAGTCACATCTGGTGGAGGTGTTTTACCGTCAGGATAGGCCGGAGAGCGTCATCGCCATTCTCAAACGGGTGCAGGAGGCGGCCCGCAATGTCCGTGACCGGCTCAGCCACGATTCCTGGCTGGTTATCAATCGTCTGGAGGAGTTTGGCGACAACCCCACCAGCGACCCCCTGGACCTGCTCAACAACACCCTGTTTACCCTGAACGCCTTCAGCGGTCTGGCCATGGAGAGCATGACCCGCAGTCTGGGCTGGCGTTTTCTGGACATGGGCCGCCGTATCGAGCGTGCGCTGCATCATATCGGGCTCATCCAATGCGCGCTGCCCGAGGTCTGTGTGGCGCCGGCCAACGCCCTGGAAGCACTGCTTGAGGTCGCGGACTCCATCATGACTTACCGCGGCCGCTACCGCACCGCTTTCCAGCTGGCTCCGGTGCTTGATCTCCTGCTGCTGGACGAGACCAATCCCAAATCCGTGGCCTTCCAGATCAGTCAGCTCTCCTCGCATGTGGAGGAACTGCCCCGGCACAACCAGCGCCGTTTTGTCAGCGCCGAGGAACGCATGAGTCTGGAGATGCTCACCAACATCCGCCTGCTCGACCTTACCAACATGTCCTGCAGTTTGGGGACAACGGAGAACGCGGAACCGCTGCAGAAGTTCCTGACCACCATGGAGGAGCATCTGCTTGCCTTTGCGCAGCAGGTCAGCGAACACTACCTCACCAGGGTCACGGCCACGCCCCATTTTGCCATTGGCCAGCAGGCGGGGGAACAGCAGTTATGAAATACCGGATTGTGCATACCACCAGCTACGCCTATTCCGAACTGGCCTCACTGTCGCAGAACGAACTGTTTCTCACCCCGCGCGTGACAGGACGCCAGCAGGTGCTGCAGACCAACCTCTCATTTGATCCCCAGCCCCAGTATCTGAACAAGCGGTTCGATTACTTCGGCAACATCGCCCATGTGTTCATGGTGGAGCAGCCGCACACGGAACTTTCCCTCACCGCGACCTGCATGGTGCGCACCGGCCGCGCCGGCTTCGTCGACCCGGCTACCACGATCTCCTGGGAGAATGCTGTTCAGCAGTTGCAGGCGCATACCAGCTTCGATGATCTGGAGGCTTATCAGTTTATCTTTCCCAGCCCCATGATTTTTTTTGACGACGCCATCAAGGCGTACGGCAGTCTCTCTTTTCCTCCGGGCATGCCTGTGCTGCAGGGTGCCCTGGACCTGATTCGGCGGGTGTTCAGAGAGTTTGCCTATGACAAGGAATCAAGCAACGTGGAAACCCCGGTGGACGAGGTGCTGGCGAACAAGCGCGGCGTGTGCCAGGATTTCTCCCACCTCACCATCGCCTGCCTCCGTTCCCTGGGCCTGGCGGCCCGCTATGTCAGCGGTTATCTGGAAACCCTGCCGCCTCCCGGCAAACCCAAAATGGTCGGCGCTGATGCCTCCCATGCCTGGGTTTCCCTGTATGTACCCGGCGTCGGCTGGATTGATCTTGATCCCACCAACAACCTCATCCCCGGCGACATGCATATCATCCTCGCCTGGGGCCGCGATTACAGCGATGTGGCTCCGGTCAAAGGCGTGGTCATGGGCGGCGGCGTCCATACCCTGAATGTAGAGGTGGATGTCACCCGGCTGGAGTAGGACCGCTTTTTCTTTGATGAAGGAGCTCTGCCGCGCATGAACCATGCGCGTATTGTGTGCCCATCCTTTTCAACCTGCTTGTTGTCTTCAAGAGGAGCATTGTTCCATGCCTACCGCTTATGAAGAATGGACCTGCCAGGGTGTTCTGCAGGAAATTCAAACCATCCACACCAGCATGGAGGATCGGGCCTTCTGTTTTGTGCTGGGGGCCGGAGCCTCGGTAACCTCGGGAATCCCCGCGGCAGCTCTACTGGCCGAC
>DAIODL010000357.1:0-1965 GCA_036746815.1 Desulfobulbus sp. | reverse complement strand
GCCGGCAAGACCTGCACTCGTGAGAGCCGTATGCAGGCGGGTGAGGTTGTCACGCACGCGGGAGGCCGAGTAGTAAAAGGCGGGCGTGACACCCTGCATGGCCAGCTTAAGTGCCGGACGGCCGGCAAACACAAGTTGACCCTGCTGGTAGCAGAGATCCTCTCTCTGCCACCAGCTGTAATAGTCCTGTTGCTTCAACGGACTTCAGCCTGGTTGACTTCTGCCAGCTCCGGCTGGTCCATGGGCAGCATGGGTGTTTCCCTGCGGCCGGTGATCCAGCCGCGGCAGTTCGGTGCGCCGCAGGAGCAGGGGAACTGCTTGAAGAGCACGTCCTCGGTCTCGGCATAGTCCATGTACAGGAAACTGTTGGCCGGGATGTCCTTGAGGGCGGTCACCGTGAACGTATGCATGTTCAGCGAGATATTGGGATCGCAGGAATGCAGAAAATAGCCGCTGAAATAGGGGTCGAACAGATGCGTGTCCGGGGTGATCTGCAGGGTATGCTGCCGGATTTCGTGCACCACGTGACCGGCGACACGGGCAATGACCGTGCCTTTTTTGAACGAACGGTAGGTGATGACACCCTGACCGACGAGATCATCTTTGAACACAACCGAAAAATCAGAGTTTTTCGGGAACAGAGAATCCTTCCCGAATTCATCAGGATACAACATGTGCATGTCTCCACGTATCATGGTTAAGAAACAAAACCCATCAACAGCACACCTGTTGACAGGTCGCAAACATCAAAAAGGAGCGCCTGAAATTACGCAAAGCGGTTTTGTTTTCCAGGCGGACATCACAACGGTTTCACGAAAAAAAATGAAAACTAGAACAACGCCAAGTCTTGTGCGTTCTCAACAAGATTCCAATCCCTTCAAGATTGTGGTTATTCATCGTTGACGCAGCCTATTATCCGGCCGTGGAGATTGCCGCGCGGCAATCACACTCCTTGAGCTTTGTTTCTCGATGCACTTCCCCACTCTGTCTGGTTGTGTCCTCCTTGCTCCCGTCTGCTGGGGGCGTTGCGTTTTTCTTTAAAAAACAATATATTAGGCGGATTGTTCGTCGATAATTCCTTTTGTTGGGGATCGAGTACGAACACTTTCTAATTTTTGCGATGTTATAAAGAATCTTTCAGCGATTGCAATTATAAATTGACCTTGCTTGCAAATAAGTTGCAAGATGCTGTTTTTCTATGTTTAATTGAATAGATTTCGCGGGTTTTTTATGGACTGTTTTTTCTGATGACGGACCTGTACCTGCGCTGAAAGCGGTTTTCTTCCAAATTAATTGCGTGCGATACCAGCAGGAGATGGATCATGACACAATGGTTTGTTGCCGAGAACGGCCAATCGCTAGGCCCTTTCACCCCTCAGCAGATACTTGCGGGTATCAGCAGTGGCCGATACACCCAGAACACCATGGTGTGGCGCGATGGTTTTGCCGACTGGAAACCTGTCGGGCAGGTGCCCGAACTGCAGCCTGGCAGCGAGGGCGCCACTCCGCCGCCCATGTCGGGCCGGGAATCGTGTGAGATCGATTACACGATTTTCGGTCATGAGATGCAGTTTGTGGAGGTGGAGCTCGACCCGCAGGAAAGCGTGGTTTCCGAGGCCGGTGCCATGATGTACATGCACGATCAGATCGTCATGGAAACCGTGTTTGGCGACGGTTCCCACCAGTCCAGCTCCGGTGGGTTGCTGGACCGTATGATTGGCGCGGGCAAGCGGCTGATCAGCGGCGCGGGGTTGTTCATCACCATGTTCACCTATGTGGGCAACGCCAAGGGCCGTATCGCCTTTGCCGCACCCTATCCCGGCAAGATTATTCCCCTGGAACTCACCAGGTACAACGGCCGCATTATCTGCCAGAAGGACGCTTTCCTGTGCGCGGCCAAAGGCGTGTCCATTGGTATTGCCTTTCAGAAGAAGATTGGCGTGGCGCTGTTTGGCGGCGAGGGAT
>DAIODL010000356.1:0-1985 GCA_036746815.1 Desulfobulbus sp. | reverse complement strand
AGACTTGCGCCCAGTTCTACCCGGGCCCGGGGATTCTGATGCTGCGCCACCAGCGGCGCGAACGTGGCATCGCCTGCGAGATTTTTCTGCAACAGTGCCAGACCAGCGGCCGCCCACCCAAGGGGACCGCTGACCCAGATGGTGTCGCCCACCTGTGCGCCGCTGCGATACACCACCTTATCAGCCTCCGCCTCGCCAATCAGGGTCAGGGAAATATTGATGCCCTGCGGGCAGGCCACGGTATCGCCGCCGATGAGCAGACAGCCATATTCTTTGCAGGCACCGGTCAGGCCTCGGGAAAAGTCGGCAAACCACTCTGTTTCAAAATTTCCGGGCAGCCCCAGGGACAGGAGGGCGAAGCGGGGGTGTCCGCCCATGGCCCCCACGTCACTGACATTCACGGAAATGGCTTTGCGCCCCAGCAGTTCCGGAGGATGAAAACGGCAGTCGAAATGGACCGATTCAATCATGGTGTCCACGGTCAGCAACCACACATGCCAGCCATCGCGGTCCACCACCGCACAGTCATCCCCCATGCCCTTGATCAAGTCAGGGCTGGTTTCATCAGCAGTCAGGGAGCGAAGATGGGCAATCAGATCACGTTCGTTCATGAGGCAAAAAACTCCCGTGGGTACAGGCGCGCGTAGGCCTCCGTGAGCAGCTCCCGCACGCTTTCACTGTCCGAACACTGCAGGACCTGGGCACTTAATTGGGAGAGATCACTATAGTGCGCATGCCGAAGCAGCCGCTTCACCAGTGGAATCAAGGCTGGACGCATGGACAGTTCATTCACACCAAAACCAATCAATAGGGGCGCGCACAACGCTTCCCCAGCCATTTCGCCACACAGGGAAACCGGGATATGGGCCTGTCTTCCCGAATGAATAGTGTAATTGATCATGCGTAATACCGCCGGATGAAAGGGGTCGTAGAGATGCGCCACATACTGGTTGCCACGGTCGATGGCCAGCGAATACTGGATGAGGTCATTAGTGCCGATAGCAAAAAAATCAGCCTCCTTCGCAAAGATATCCGCCATGACCACCGCACTGGGCACCTCAACGAGAATGCCGACCTGCACCTTTGGGGCAACAGGTACCCCCTGATGCTGCAGATCCTTTTTTACCTCCTCAATCATCGCCCTAGCCTCACGAAGCTCAGACAAGGAGGTCACCAGAGGCAGCAGTATGCGCAGATGGCCATACGCAGAGGCGCGCAGCAACGCGCGCAGCTGGCTGCGGAAAATATTCTGTTCAAAGAGGGAAAATCGGATCGACCGCAGTCCCAGGGCTGGATTGCGTTCCTTATCAACCCAGGCATTGTTGCCGGGAAAGCTTTTCAGGGCCTTATCCCCCCCCACATCCAGTGTGCGCACGGTTACCGGATTGGGAGTCATGGTCTCCAGCAGCGTTTTATAGGTGGTAAAGAGTGTTTCCTCACCGGGCAGTTTGCCTTCGGAAAAATAGCCAAATTCACTGCGAAAAAGCCCGATTCCTTCCGACTTATACTGCTTGACGGCAGCAAGCTCTCCACACATTTCAATATTGGCGCTCAAACGGACGCTCACGCCATCAAGACTGACGGCGGGCAAATCGATATAGAAATCAAGCTCTGCATCCTGCTGCCGTTTACGGCTTGCGGCCCGCAACTGGGCAAATTCATCACTGCCCGGCTGGATGATAACCTGGCCGGTGGTGCCGTCCAGCAGGACCCGCTCGCCATCATGGATGAGTGAGGTGACATGCTCCAGGCCGACCACCGCCGGAATATTGAGGGAACGCGCGATAATGGCGGTATGCGAGGTAAGGCCGCCTTTCTCGGTCAGAAAACCGCGGACATTGCCGGCCTGCATGCGCAGGGTGTCTTCCGGTGAAAAATCGTTGGCCACCAGGATAATGGGCTCCTGGCTGTCCGCAGGAGGCGTGGCGTCATGCCCGGTAAAAAGCCCGAATACCCGCTCAGCCACATGCTTGATATCCACAAAG
>DAIODL010000355.1:0-1986 GCA_036746815.1 Desulfobulbus sp. | reverse complement strand
CCATAGGTGCGGATTTCCCGATAGAGGATGTAGATCTGCCGTGAGGGCGCTTCTTTTTTCAGGCGGATGGAACTCTGGATGGAATGAGTGCAGCAGGATTTGGAGCAGTAAGGCCGCTCCTGGTTGCGGGAACCCACGCACTGAATGAACACAAAAGACTTGCCGCTGGCCACCCGGGTTTCATTGTGCATGTGCAGTTTGTCAAACTCAATGGAGGCCACCACATTGGGGATTTTACCGTACTCGAACTCCTCGGGGATGTAGCGTTTGGCGCCGGTAGTGAGAATCACTGCGCCGTGCTCAATCACCCGTTTGCGGCTGGAGCCGGTGCGGATGGTAGTAGAAAAATTACCCACATGCCCGCTCACCGTGAGCACGGTGCTGGTATAGGCCACCTCAATCAGGGGATGATGCTGTACCTGGTCCTTCATCTCGCTCAAGAACTGGGGGATATGCTCGCCGCTCCAGGTCTGGAAGAGATGCAGGGCATTGCCGCCCAGCTGGGTGGTTTTCTCGATGAGATGCACCTTAAATCCCTGTTCCGCCAGATTGAGCGCCGCGGTCATGCCGGCCACACCGCCGCCTACCACCAGCACTGACTGGGTAATGGGCAGACGCAGCGGCATCCGTGGTTTGCCAAGCCGTACCTTGACCACCGCCATGCGCACCAGATCCCTGGCCTTTTCCGTGGCAGCCTTGGGCTCCTGGTTATGAACCCAGGCATCCTGATTACGGATATTGGCCATTTCAATGAGATACTCGTTAATGCCGGCGGATTTGAGCGTCTTCCGGAAAAGTGACTCATGGGTGCGCGGCGTGCACGAGGCCACCACGATACGGTTGAGTTTCTTTTCCCGGATTTCCTGCACCATCAAATCCTGGGTATCCTGGGAGCAGGTGAAGAGGTTGCGGGTCACGTGCACTACCTGCGGCAGGCTGGCGGCAAAGGAAGCCACCTCTTCCACATCAATCACCCCTGCGATATTGGTGCCGCAATGGCAGATGAACACACCAATGCGGGGCTCCTCGCCGCTGACATCGCGAAGGGCGGGAGGAGGAGGCGTGCGCGTCTTGGTGTTGCGCGCCTCACTGAGCAGGGCCGCCACACTGGCCGCTGCCGCGGAACCGCCGATAACGGACTGGGGAATGTCGCGCGGACCGTTAAAGGCCCCGCAGGTAAACACCCCGCGCTTGGAGGTATGCACCGGCATGAAGGCGGAAATGGAGGCGAAGCGGTCCGGTGTCATATAGATGCCGATATGCTCGGCCAGCTGCACCATGGAATCAGGCGTTTCCAACCCCACAGACAGCACCACCAGATCCATGATCTCCTCCACCTGCTTGCCCTGCACACTGATGTAATGCAGCCGCAGATCCCCCTTGCTGCCCCGGGGCTCCACCCCATGCAGACGGGAACGGATAAAACGCACACCATACTCATTTTTGGCGCGCTCATAGTACCGGTCAAAATCCTTACCCGCGGTGCGCATGTCCGTGTAAAAAATGCTCACATCCATGTCCGGGTAGCTTTCCTTGACGGTCATGGCCTCCTTGATGGCATACATGCAGCACACCGTGGAGCAGTACTCGTTGTTGCACCGGTTTTTATCGCGGCTGCCCACGCACTGGATAAAAGCGACGCGCTTGACCGGTTTGTGGTCAGAGGGCCTGGTCAATTTACCTTCGGTGGGGCCGTTGGGCGCCAGATAGCGCTCAAACTGCAGCGATGTGATCACATTGGGATAGACGCCAAAGCCCCAGAACCGGTCTTTTGAGGGATCATAGGGCTGAAAGCCAAGCGCCATGACTACAGCGCCCACCTCCAGGGTGTGCGCGCGCTCGCGGTCCTCAAAATTAATGGCCCCGGAAGGACAGATCTGCACGCAGGCCCCGCATTTGGATGGCTCCTGCAGATGCAGGCAGGCCTGGGCATCAATCTGATATTTCAGCGGTACCGCCTGGGGATACTTGATGTAAATGGCCTTT
>DAIODL010000354.1:0-2008 GCA_036746815.1 Desulfobulbus sp. | reverse complement strand
GCAGCACCAGGAGCCCCAGTACCTCCCGATCACGCCCCAGAAGAATAGGAGTCGCCCCCTGGCTGGCGGCCACCTGTCCCCTGGCCTCCAGACCTGCAGGCAACGGGCATCCCTGCTCGCTCAGGAAGTGATGACTGCCCAGAAAATACTCTTTGCCGTCTATATATCCGCGCACGCCGTGGCCTGCCACCGCGGTAAACCGGGTGAGCGGCAGCAGCTCCCCCCCTTTTTCCTTCCAGGCCGAGAGCACGGCCGAAGCCAGAGGATGCTCGGAGCCATATTCCAGCGTGGCCGCCCACTGTAAGAGCTGGTCACTCTCGATGCCATTTACGGGATGCAGTCCGGTCACCGTGGGGTGTCCCATGGTGAGGGTGCCGGTTTTATCCATGACCACGTGGGTGAGCGTGGAGGCGCTCTGCAGGGCATCGCTGTTGCGGATCAACACATTGCACTGGGCCGCGCGGCTGGTGCCCACCATGATGGCAATGGGCGTGGCCAGTCCCAGAGCGCAGGGACAGGCGATGACGAGCACGGCGATGGCCGCGGTCAGCGCATGCAGAAGGGGCAGCTGCGTAGCCAGCAGCATCCAGCAGAAAAAGGTGATCAGGCTGATGCAGATGACCACGGGTACAAACACCGCCGCGATTCTGTCCACCACCCGACCAATGGGTGGCTTGCTCATCTGCGCGGTCTGCACCAGACGGATGATGCGCGCCAGGGTGGTATCCTCACCCAGACGGGTTACCTGCAGCATAAAACTGCCGGAGCGGTTGATGGTGCCGCCGGTTACCCCGTCACCTTCCTTGCGTGCGACAGCAAGCGGCTCGCCGGTGAGCATGGATTCGTCGATGGTGGTCTGCCCGCTGACGATTTCACCGTCAATGGGCACCTTTTCCCCAGGCTTGACCCGCACCAGATCGCCCAGCCTGAGCAGCGATACCGGCACTGAAAGCGGGGTGTCGCCACGCATCACCTCGGCACTGCGTGCGCGCAGCCCCACCAGGGCGCTGATGGCCTGGCTGGTGGTGCGCTTGGCGCGGATTTCCAGGGCATGACCAAACTGCAGAAAGGCCAGGATCATCACCGAGGCATCCAGATACACATGGTGCGCCGCGCCGGGAATGAGACTGGGGCTGGCGATTTCCACCGCAGCAGAAATCCAGGCTGCGCCCGTACCCATGGCTACCAGGGTGTCCATGTTGGAACCACCGTGTTTGAGCATTTTCCAGGCGCCAATGAAGTAATTGCGGCCACTGAACCACATGGTGGCCAGGCAGACCAGCGCGGCCACCGCCCAGAACAGCTGATTCTGCAGCAGCGTGGGGAAAAGATGTCCCATCTGTCCGGCCATAACGCCAAAACCGACCACCGCGGCCACCGCGGCGCGCCACCAGGAAAGGCGGATTTCCCGTTTAGCCTCATGGGCCTGTTCCACGCCCGGATCAACGTAGGCTTCTTCAACAGTAAACTGATAATCAAAATCCAGGGCCCGCCGCAGTATATCCGCAGGATGCAGCGTGGTCTGCAGGCGGATACGCCCGTTTTCCACGGCACAGTCCGCGTCCTTGTCCATGGTACGGATAATCTCGATGATCAGCCGAAGATCGCCGTGATCAGGCCAGGGCTGCACGCGCAGATAAAAAGTGCCCGCCTCTTTTTGCTTCGCAAGGGCCGCCTCATAGCCCTGATCGATAATGGCCTTGATTACCTGCTCCGGATCGCCGCCCTGCACCAGGGCGCGCTGCTCCACCAGATTCACAGAAGCGTGCACCACACCGGGCACAGTGCCAATGGCGCGCTCCACACGGGCAACACAACTGGCGCAGTGCATGCCATTGATGGCAATGTCATAGCCGGCGCCCACGGCTGCAGGTTTCTGCTGCACCGGTGCGGTCGTGGTCTCCGCAACCACAGGCGCACCTTTCTGCGGCAGCGGGCAGGATTCGGCCACCAGTTCCTGTAGTTTGATCGGGTACCCAACCTCTTCCACGGCCACCATGATGGCTTT
>DAIODL010000353.1:0-2014 GCA_036746815.1 Desulfobulbus sp. | reverse complement strand
CCCGCATACGTTCAGGCGCTTCCGGGTGGTCATTCCCACCGGTGTCATGGCGCATAAACACAGGATCGTTAATGATGAGAAGGGGTGACTCGTGTTCCATGGCACAGTCCGCAAAAAAGGGGCGAGCGTCAGTGAGTGTCATCCGAAGACAATCATCTTTTAATGAGTACCGTATTTTCCGAAAAAAAAGGAGTCCTTCTTCCACTCACCTGCCGGTTTACCG
Source organism: Desulfobulbus sp. (assembly GCA_036746815.1). Classification (GTDB taxonomy): domain Bacteria; phylum Desulfobacterota; class Desulfobulbia; order Desulfobulbales; family Desulfobulbaceae; genus Desulfobulbus. Next base: position 1,791 of record DAIODL010000353.1, on the reverse strand, counting down.
CATCTTTTCCTCGGTAATGAGTTTGTAGCAGGGATTGTAGGCCGTGGCCGAGGGCAGCTTCATGCGTTTCTGCTCCACGAAGGACGAGAGCAGCCCATCCAGCGGCTTCATGACACCTTCGTCACCGCTGATTTCGTACACGCCGTGTTCCTCAATGGCGCGGATACCGCTCTCCTTCACATTGCCGGTAACAATACCGGAGAAGGCGCGGCGCAGGTCGGCGGCCAGCTGATGCGGAGGCTGATTCAGGTGCAGATTCAGTGCCCGCATGTTGGCGTGGGTGGGTTCAAAAGGCGACTGCAGGCGCAGGTCCACATGCAGCATCCAGTTGAAGTAAAAGGCGTCGTCAGTCTTAAGCCGGAACTGATGCACCTGCTCCACCCCTTCCATGGCCCTGCGGGCCACCTCCGGGGGATCATCCACGATAATCCGGTACATCTGCCGGGCAGCGGGCCCCAGGGTGCTGGTGATGAACTGGTCAATACGCTTGAAATAGTCGTCCGCCGAGGCAGGACCGGTAAAGATAAGCGGAAAGGGAATGCGGGAGTTGGCCGGGTCCAGCAGGATGCTGAGGATGTAGAGAATTTCCTCGGCCGTGCCCACGCCTCCGGGAAACACGATGAAGGCGTGTCCCAGACGGACAAAGGCTTCCAGCCGTTTTTCGATATCCGGCATGATGACCAGTTCGTTGACAATGGGGTTGGGTGATTCCGAGGCAATGATACCCGGTTCAGTGAGCCCCAGGTACTGGCCGGTGCCGATGCGCTGCTTGGCATGACCGATGGTCGCCCCTTTCATCGGTCCCTTCATCGCTCCGGAGCCGCAGCCGGTGCAGATATCGGCACCGCGCAGTCCCAGCTGGTAGCCCACCTCCTTGCTGTAATCATATTCCGCGGAGGTAATGGAATGCCCTCCCCAGCAGACCACCCGGCGCGGCTCCACACGCGGCCGCATGATCTGGGCGTTGCGCAGGATGTAGAACACCGCATTGGTGAGACCGTTACTGGAAGTGAGATCAAAGCGGGGACTGTTGTTGATGGTGTCATCCACGTAGACAATATCCCGCAGCACGGCGAACAGGTGCTCATTGATGCCGCGGATCATCTTACCCTCCACAAAGGCGTTGGCCGGAGCGCTGCGCAAATCGAGTTTGATGCCGCGCTCCTCCTGAATCACGCGGATATCGAAATCCTGATACCGCTCCAGCAGTTCGCGGCCGTCATCCAGGTAGTCACCATAGTTGAGCACCGCCAGAGCACTGCTGCGAAACACAGGGTAAAGCGCCCCCTGGCTGGCGTTGAGCAGCTTGGTGACCTCGGTTTGCGACAGGATATCCAGCCTGCCGCCCACGGGACTGATACGTGCGTCAACCACTTCATAGTGCATAGAGGTTCCTTTAATATGGAATGGCAAAGTTTCTTTGTAAATCCGGGTCCATGGCTCATGGCAGGGAGCTCATGCGTGCATTGTTTTCAATGCCATACCGCCGCTGCAGGCAAAATCGGGACACGTACATGTCTTAATTTATATGTTGTATCGAAAATAGACATGAACAGCAACCCGGCAAACAATATTTCATAATGAAATACGCTACCGCGTCCTACATAAAAAGCCGATAGGATAAAAATATGTATAGGTTACAGCCGCACTGTCACGATAGGGACGACAATTTGTCCCAAAAAATTTTCATCCCCTAACCTCTTATTATTTTACCAAAAATTTATACGGACAAGGCGCCAATACCCAAAAATCGTTGCTACGCAATATTTTTATTGGATTTTTATCCATCTT
>DAIODL010000352.1:0-2017 GCA_036746815.1 Desulfobulbus sp. | reverse complement strand
CGCTGTTTTCCTTTGTTGTGTTTTAGTTGAATGTGTTGAGGAACCGTATTCGCCGGTTCATGTCGGGTGATGCTCATTTCGCAGACATCACAATGAAAATGCAGCGCATAGGTACCGGTGAGATCCGCCAGGAAAAGCGGTTCTGCCACCTTTTCGCCCCCGCCTTCACGCAGGCAGATACCCAATTCGCGCCTGATGCAGTACCTGCTGGTCATGAGGGCGCAATCAGGCGTTTGCAGCGCGGAAAGCGGTTGCTGCTCAACGTGCACCCCGTGACGCTGAAAGAACGCTTTCGCCTTGCTGTTCGTGATATTGTCCCGGTAATCGACCTTTGCCTGTATCCATGGCGATGTATTGGGTACAAGAGACGAGAATTCGCGCTGGTAAAGGGAAATCCGTATGTTGCTGTGGCGCTCCAAAGCCTGGCGCCTCAGTTCGTTGAGGGTTGATGCGGGTATAAACCGCACAGGATCGGTTGCGACCTGGACAGAGGCCACGGTGTAGAGGGTACCCCCGCTTTTCCGCAGCTGCCGCGCGGCCAGAACCACATTGTCACCACCACTGCGGGAACGCTCCCAGGCAAGCTGCAGTGTGGTGACGGATTTGATGCCATCCTCGTCATCAACCAGCAGCTGCAGGCCATCCTCAGTGTCCTTCAGGGTCAGGTACACGTTTATGGTGCGGCAGTTCCGGCTTTGATCGAGCTGGTCGTTAAAGGCCACATCATGGTTGCGATACAGCCCGGTTCCGGCCGTGAGCCCCAGAGGCTCCAGGCGGTCTCGCGTATAAATGCGGTCCCCCTCCACCCGGTTCACCCGTAGCCCGACCAGGGTCTCCCCGTGGTCAAAAAAACAGAGCCCATCTCCATTGTGCAACGGCTTGTTACCATCCAGTACAAAACTGCCCTGCGCCACCGCGCGTACCTTTCCCACCGGCAAGCCCAGGGATTTCGGGGTACGCAGTTCCGCCATAGCCGTCCCCGTTTCCCGCAGATACGCATCCGTGGTGCCACGATTGAACGAACGGGCGGGATCGGGCACAAAGGTGAACTGGCAGTGGCCGGACGAGGCGGGGAGCACATCGTCCCGCTGCGCAAGAATACGGTCGAGGCATGTGCGGTAATAGGCGGTGATGTTTTTCACATAATGGCTGTTCTTCAGCCGTCCCTCGATTTTGAGCGAGCGTACCCCGGCATCAATCAGCGTTGTGAGATGCGCGGAGAGATTTAGATCTTTTAAACTGAGCAGATAGCGCTGCGCTTTGATGGTGTTGCCGCGCGCGTCCCGCAGATCGTAGCGATGCCTGCACAGTTGCGCGCAGGCGCCCCGGTTGGCGCTGCGTCCGGCCATGACCTCGCTGATGTAGCACTGACCGCTGTAGCACACGCACAAAGCGCCATGCACAAAGCACTCCAGAGTTACCGAGGTTCGGGCGCGGATGGCGCGGATTTGCGCAAGGGACAATTCCCGCGCCAGCACCACCTGGGTGAAACCGGTTTTTTCCAGAAACTGCACCTTTTCCGGAGTGCGATTGTTCATCTGCGTGGAGCTGTGCAGGGGAAGGGGCGGCAGGTCACATTCCAAGAGCCCCATATCCTGGATGATGAGGGCGTCCACGCCGGTTTCATACAGCTGGTGGCTGAGATGCACCGCCTGTTCCAGTTCCGCGTCGGTGAACAGGGTGTTGAGCGCCACATAGACCCGGCTGCGGAAAAGATGCGCGTGGCGGACCAGCCGTTCGATGTCCGCCAGACTGTTTCCCGCCGCTGCCCGCGCCCCGAACATCGGTCCGCCGATATAGACCGCGTCCGCACCATGATCCACGGCCGCCAGCCCGCAGGCCAGATCCCGCGCCGGTGCCAGTAATTCTATTGCTCTTTCAGTCACAAAAAAAATCCTTACAGCGGCTTTTTGCCGGGCATGATCAATTCCGAGGCGTTGCCGATACCCCTAGTCATTTCCGGCAGAATACCGGCTTTTATATAAATCGGCCGCACCATTTCCCGCAGAGCGGGCAG
>DAIODL010000351.1:0-2027 GCA_036746815.1 Desulfobulbus sp. | reverse complement strand
CCAATCCCAGGAAGCTGGTACCTGATCTCTTGAGTGGTGCGGAAATCTACATGCTCGACCTTGGCACGCTGGTGGCGGGCACCAAGTATCGCGGGGACTTTGAAAAACGCCTCAAGGAAGTGGTCGCTGCCATTGAGAACAAAGAGAACGCCATTCTCTTTATCGATGAGATGCATACCATCATCGGTGCCGGTGCGACCAGCGGCGGTTCCATGGATGCCTCCAACCTGCTTAAACCGGCACTGCAGTCGGGTACGCTCCGCTGCATCGGTTCCACGACCTATGAGGAATACAAGAACCATATCGAGAAGGACCGTGCCCTGTCGCGGCGGTTTCAGAAAATCGATATCGATGAACCCTCGGTGTCCGATACCTGCCGGATCCTCCGCGGCCTGCAGCCCCGCTACGAAGAGCACCACCACATCCACTACGCCAAAAGCGCCATTGATGCCACGGCTGAACTGGCTCGCCGCTACATCAACGACCGTTACCTGCCTGACAAGGCCATTGATGTCATGGATGAGGTGGGTGCTTATTTCCGGCTCAACGGTAAAACCGGCAAGACGGTGGGCGTGCGTGATGTGGAGCAGATCGTCTCCAAGATGGCCAGGGTGCCGGTGAATACTGCCAGTAACAGCGATCTGGATTCCCTGCTGCACCTGGAGGACAAACTCAAGACTGTTATCTTCGGTCAGGATATGGCCATCGAAGCCCTGGTCAAGGCAGTGAAACGTTCACGGGCGGGTCTGGGAAATCCGCAGTCTCCCACTGGTGCCTTTCTATTTGCAGGTCCCACCGGCGTCGGAAAAACCGAGGTGGCACGGCAGCTGGCAGCCGCCCTTTCCGTGCACTTCGAGCGTTTTGACATGAGTGAATACATGGAGAAGCATGCCGTGGCCCGCCTGATCGGTGCGCCTCCCGGCTATATTGGTTTTGACCAGGGCGGTCTACTGACCGATGCCATCCGTAAGCACCCTTATACCGTGTTGCTCCTGGATGAAATCGAAAAGGCGCATCCGGATGTGTTTTCCATCCTGCTGCAGGTTATGGATCATTCCACCCTGACGGATAACTCCGGTCGCCGGGCGGATTTCCGTAATGTTATCCTCATTATGACTACCAATGCCGGTGCCCGTGAAATGAGCGAGCGCGGGATAGGTTTCCTGAGCGATTCCAAAGGAAAGGAACAGAAGGCCATCAAAAATATGTTTTCGCCGGAATTCCGGAATCGTCTGGACGCCACCATCACCTTTACCCAGCTCGCACCTGCAACCGTGGAAAAAGTGGTGGACAAAATGGTGGGTGAACTGCAGACACAACTGGCTGATAAAAAAGTGAAAATCACCCTTAGCGCAGCTGCCCGTACCTGGCTGGCTGAAGAGGGCTACGAACCAGCCTTTGGCGCCCGTCCCCTGCGCCGCCTCATCATGAAAGAACTGGGTGACGTGCTGACCGAGGAAATTCTTTTCGGCCACCTCACCAAGGGTGGCGAGGTCACCATCGGCCGTAAAAACGGCAAAACGACTTTTTCTTATCGTTAATTTTTTCCTCTCCTTATTCGTTATCTATTCCTGCCGCCGGTCACTCTCCTGACCGGCGGTTTTTTTTCCCTCTCTCCCCACACATTTTCAGTACAATTTTTTTTACCAAATACTAATCAAATATTGACTTTCCAGGAAAGCAAATATAATAATGAATCACATTCATCAATGACTTGCACTTAGCAAATCATATCAAAAACGCCCCTCACGCTTTATGGGACGGGAGAGAGAATAACAGGAGAGAAACTATGGTGAAAACATTATCGGCATGTGCCCTGACCGGGTTGCTGATCCTGCCATCCATGGCGATGGCGGGTGGTGGACAGAGCAACGCGGAGCTGGAAAGGAAGATCGAAGCCCTTTCCCAGCAGCTCGATGATCTCAAGGCGCAGATGTCTCAACAGAAAGTAACCGTCTCGAAGGTCGGCGACAAAGTAGAACGAAATCTGCTCGGGTATCTTGCAGATAAGGAAGAAGATATTCGCA
>DAIODL010000350.1:0-2030 GCA_036746815.1 Desulfobulbus sp. | reverse complement strand
CTATGTGGGAGAGTAGGTCGCCGCCGATCCTTTTACTAAGCCCTTCAAGCGTCTCACTTGAAGGGCTTTTTTCGTTTTCGGGCTGCGCTCCTTATATCACCCCCCACCCTGTCCTCAGGACATAAAATATTCTTTGTCTGATGGGATGAATGATCATGAAAAGGGATTGTCTTTCACCGGCCGATGACAAGATGCTGACTCCTCCCTATTATACTTGCTGTTGGCTGATGCTTTGGGCAACAGACATTACTTGAATTATTTTAAGTGAATCCTTGCAAAGCAGGCAGGTTGCCATGCCAGACAAATGAAAATTCTTGTCGCTGTTGATTCGTTTAAGGGCTCGCTTACTTCTGCGGAAGTGGCGGAGGCAGTCACTGCGGGGATCACCGAGTCCGGCGTGTCTGCGCAGGTCGTCACCGTTCCTATCGCTGATGGCGGCGAAGGTACCTGCGCAACTCTGCTCGCGAGGCTGGGCGGTGAATGTATTGGCTTACAGGTCCACGGACCTTTGCGGGAAGAAATCCCTGCCACCTATGGCATTCTGCCAGATGGCACCGCGGTAATTGAAATGGCCGCTGCTGCAGGGCTGCCCCTTGTGCCTATGGACCACAGCGCAATCCGTTACATACAAGTACCGTGGGCGTGGGCGAGATGATCAAGGACGCGCTTACCCACGGCTGCCGGAAATTTATCATAGGCCTTGGCGGTAGTGCCACCAATGATGGCGGTATTGGCATGCTGACGGCTCTCGGATACCGGTTCCTTGATACAAACAATCGTCCCATCGAGCCCGTCGGGGCCTCGCTTTCAGCCATTTGTTCGGTGGACTGCAGCCATGTTCTCTCCGGCCTTGAAGCATGCCACTTTCTCGCGGCCTGCGATGTGGAAAACCCATTTTACGGAGAATGTGGTGCAGCCTATGTGTTTGCACCACAAAAAGGAGCTAGTCCGTCCTGCGTGCAACTGCTTGATCAGGGACTGCAAAATTTTGCCCAGGTCATTCACAACTACTGCGGAATCTCGGTCGCCGATATGCGTGGAGCCGGTGCAGCCGGAGGTCTGGGAGGCGGTTTATATGCCTTTCTTAATGCCGAGCTCAAGCCCGGTACGGAAATTATTTTTGAGCATCTGCATCTGGAAGATCTGGTCCAGCAGGCAGATGTTGTTTTCACCGGTGAAGGTAAGGTTGATTGCCAGAGTATTATGGGCAAGGCACCGTCCGCCATCGCCAAACTGGGTCGAAAATATGGAAAACCGGTTATTCTCATAGCTGGCAGTATCAGCGATGACGCGCTCGCGGCCCACGAAGCCGGTGTCACAGCCATGTTTTCCATCACCGATGGTCCTATGTCACTGGATGCGGCCATGGACAACACCCATGCCCGCCATCTGGTTGCCAAGACTGTCCGCCAGATCATGCAACTCGTTCAATATCCCTTTCACTGAGGTTCGTTATGAAAAAGAAAGTTGTCGTCACCCACGATCTGCATCCCGCAGGCATTGACCTGCTCAAAACTCGCTATGATGTCACGGTATTACCCCTGAAAAATAATGAGGGAATCAAGCCGGACTGTGCGCTCCTTAAAGACTGCGATGCCCTGATTCCCGTACTCTCAGATGCCATTGATGATGCACTGCTAACAAAGGCACCACAGCTGAAAATTATAGCCAACTACGCTGTTGGCTACAACAACGTGAACATTGCGGCTGTTCGTAAGCACCGGGTTATGGTGTCCAATACACCGGATGTGCTCACGGATGCCACCGTGGAGATCGCCTTTGTGCTCATGCTCTGCCTGACCAGAAAAATCCTGCCCGCAGATCGGTTCACCCGGGAAGGCCATTTCAACGGTTGGGACACCCTTTCCTTTATGGGTGATGAGCTGACCGGTAAAAATGTAGGTATTCTCGGTATGGGACGCATTGGCCAGGCCATGGCCGCCCGCTGTAAGGCCTTTGGCATGCACGTGCTCTATCACAACAGAAAACACGTGCCGCCTGAGATCGAACAGGCACTCGGGGCCCGCTAC
>DAIODL010000349.1:0-2046 GCA_036746815.1 Desulfobulbus sp. | reverse complement strand
GCCGCCTCGGCAGAGAATGATCAGATCGGGACTCAGCAACTGGTTGAGATCGGCAATGGCCTGGATCATCTCTCCGGCGGCCTGGTTTCCCTGCACGGATACGGGATACACGGAGAGCCGGAGTCCGGGCCAGCGGCGTGTGGCAATTCGGATGAAATCGTGCACGGCCGCGCCCTGAGGGGAGGTAACAAGGGCTATGTGTCCGGGAAAGGGGGGCAGCAGACGTTTATGCGCCTCGTCAAACAGCCCTTCGGCGGCCAGCCGTTCCTTGAGTTCCAGAAAGGCCTGCTGCATGACACCGGCCCCCTGACAGGCAATGGTGTCGACAATGAGCTGGTAATCGCCCCGTGGTTCATAGACCGAGATGCGTCCCCGGCACACCACGTGATCGCCATCTTTGAGAGGAGCGGCCAGATAGCGCTGCTGCATCTTGAACAAAACCGCTTTCAGCTGCGCCTCGCTGTCCTTGAGGGTGAAGTAGATGTGGCCGGAGTAGGGCCGGTGCATGTTGGAGACTTCTCCAGCCACGCTGATGAAAGGGTAGCGGGATTCCAGCAGGGAGCGGATACTCCGGTTCAGTTCGGAAACAGTGAGAATAGGGCGGTCATCCATGATGATGAGAAGGGCTGAGAAGAGAAAATCGGGCGGCCCCGGAAGCAGTTGAGGCTTTTTGACACCGCGTTTCCGATTGGCTGATGCTTTTTTTCCCTGTCGGGGTATAATGACAAATTTTTTAAAATACACGCATGTTGGCCGACATCTTCTTCTACCGGCTTCCATCGTTGTCCGCAACGGCAATTTTCCTTTTGTGTTCCGGTGGAGAGGCCCCGATCCATACGTGCATTGAGTGTTGATAATATCTGCAAGAAACGGAGTCCAAACCTATGACAGAGCCCTGGAAGTCCGATCAGGACGATTTGAAAATGCGACCCTTGGAACTTTCTAACGGTCTGCTGGAGCAATTGAATCTGCCGCCCAAAATTACACGTTTTCTCCGCCGTAATCAGGCCATGGTGTGGACTATTGTTCTCCTGGTTATGGCAGCCGCTCTGGGTACGGCCGGTTTTACAAGCTATCATGATCACCATAGTAAAAAGGCTGTGGCCGCTCTGGATAATGCCCTGATTGCTCCCGCAGCTACGCGGCAGGAACTGCTGACCAAGGTGGCGGAGCAGTACGGCGCCTCCGATTCCGGCCGCTGGGCCCGCGTGGAACTTGCCATGCTGCAGCAGCAGGATGGTAAGGTGGATAAGGCCATTGAACAGTTGGAAAAAGTGAACAGTGAGCTGTCTGCCAAATCATTGCTGAAACCGCTGGTCGTCAATAAACTTGCGGTCATGTTTGAGAATAGTCACCGGCTGGATAAAGCGCTGGCTCTTTATGTTGAGCTGTCGAAATGGCCCGCGTTTGCGCCTGAGGCATATCGGGCACAGGGGCGGATTAACGAGCAGCTGGGTCATAAACAGGACGCCATTGCCATGTACACCAAATTTCTGGAAGTTGTATCCGCGCAGACAACGCCGGGTCAGTCCAATCCTCTGGTGGAAATGGTGCAATTGCGTCTGAAACAATTGAAAAAATGATGGATATTGTAAACGAACCGGAAAAAATGTTTGCCTGGTCGCGGCAGCAGGCCCGCCAGGGGAAAACGATCGCGCTGGTGCCCACCATGGGATATTTCCATGAGGGGCATCTTTCTTTGATGCGCAAGGCCGCGTCGCTCTGCGACCTGGTGGTGGTGAGTCTGTTTGTCAACCCCACCCAGTTTGGTCCCAATGAGGACCTGGCCAAGTATCCCCGCGATTTTGAGCGCGACATGGAACTGGCATGCAAGGAGGGTGTGGCCGCTGTCTTTGCGCCCACGCCCGAGTTGATGTATCTGCCCGGCTACCAGACCGAGGTGCGGGTAAAGGAGTTATCCCAGCCGCTCTGCGGCAAAAGCCGGCCCGTGCATTTTGCCGGCGTGGCCACGGTGGTGACCAAGCTGTTCAACGTGGTGCAGCCGGATGTGGCGGTGTTCGGGGAAAAAGATTTTCAGCAGCTGAC
>DAIODL010000348.1:0-2067 GCA_036746815.1 Desulfobulbus sp. | reverse complement strand
ATGGCCAGATTGGGGAAATGATCGCTTATGTAGCGGATCAGGTGCTCGGCGTGGGGGAAGTTGGCAAAGAGCTCTTCATCCGGGCCGGTAAAGTTGGCGGGCCGGTCGCCGCGCAGGGCGAGCACGTTTTCAATGCCCATCTGGGTGATGGCGTTCAGAAACCCATTGACCTTCTCTTCGTCCGCGGTCACGCCGGTGAGGTGCGGCATAATCTCGAAATCGCAGTTCTTGAGGAGCTGTTCGCAGATCTCGATGGTGTTGGACTGGGTAGAGCCGCCGGCCCCATAGGTGACCGAGGCAAACAGGGGTTTAAGCTGTCCCAGTTCACGGGCCACGTCCAGAAAAGCAGGCCATTCCTCCTTCTTTTTGGGAGGAAAGAATTCAAGGGAAACAAAGGGTTTGTGGGTTTTGATCAGTTGAGGAATCTGCATCCCTCTCTCCTTATGTTGTGCACGGCTTCAGCGCCGTCTTTTTTTTATGCTGCCCCAGAGCGGATCCTCGCCGAAACGGGCGCGCCACCAGTCTTCAGGGTCGTAAATATCCAGATCGTGTTTCCCGGTGCTGTTCAGCCGCAGGGGAAAACTGTAGGTGTCGCAGAAATGGCGCAGGATTTCATAGGCCGCGGTGATGCGCACCATCTGCTCCGCGTCGCCATTGCCGGTGTCCGGGTGGTACAGCTTGCTCAGGCGATGGAAGGACTGTTTGATTTCCGCAAGCGTAGCCCGCTCACCCAGTCCCAGAACCCTGGCCGCCGCCTCCACCGCCTGCCACTGCTCGCTGTTCACCGCCGGGTTTCGTCCTTACCGTTCCAGGTTTTTTCGGTGCCGCGCCGGAGCCTTGCAATGTTGGGGGAATGCTTCAGCCAGATGAGGATGACGACAAACAGCGCCAGTCCGAGCTTCCAGTGCGGGGTATGCACCATGATCAGCCACAGCAGGATGGAGGCGGAGCCCAGAAGCGAACCCAGGGAGACAAAGCCGGTGAAGTATACGGTGACCACAAAGACCACCAGGCACCCTATCACCGCCAGCGGCTCCAGGTAGAGGAAGGCACCCAGGGCGGTGGCCACACCCTTGCCGCCCTTGAATTTCAGGTATACCGGGAACATGTGGCCCAGAACCGAGGCAGCGCCGCTCATGGCGATCACCCAGTGTTCGGCGTGGGTGCCTATCACCACCAGCGCGGTGAGGAACATAGGCAGAAAACCTTTGAGCACATCACAGATCAGCGTCAGTGCCCCCATTTTTTTGCCGAGCAGCCGGGTGACATTGGTGGCGCCGATATTTTTGCTGCCCTGATGACGGATGTCGACACCTGTGTGTTTCGACAACAGCAGCCCAAAGGGGATGGAGCCGATCAGATAGGACAGGATGATGCAGATAAATCCAAGACTGTTCATAGGCGTTGTGTGTGTTGTTCCAGCAAGGGGAGATACGCGCTTATGGCACGGCGATTACGCCTTGTTCTCCCGAAAAATCATATTCAGTTCGCAGGCTGCGGCATAGGCGCTGATTTCCTCCCGCAGCTCCTGCACATAGGGGCAATCCACTACAGCCAGCAGCGACCGGCGCACGCGGTACTGTGGCGGAGGACTTGTGACCTTTTCCACCATGTACGCAAAAATCTGCGGCCGTCTGCACACGGACGGCCTGGTCGCATAGGTCAGGCAACGGCTGGCCGCGTCCAGGTGCGGGCAGCGGCTCGCCCTGGGCAAAATCAGGCTCCAGCCGGATTTCCAGTGGATGAGCAGTGGATCTGGACGCTCATCAAAGGACCGGCCGTCCACCACAAGCAAAGGTTCGTCATTGCTTGCCAGCGCGCGTGAATCTTTGGTATCGACGCGGGTAAGTGCGAACCTGTCTACTTCGTCCTCAGCCAGGGGAATCTCAAAAAAACTCTGATACATGCCGGTCGTGGGGCCAACGCAGCAGAGCGTGCAGCCGCAGGGCGCACACAGGAGGCTGTTAATCTTCTCCAGCTCGCGGGTGAGCACCTGCTGCGCCACCAGGACTGTGGCCGCGGTCCAGGGATCAAGCACCCCGCCATGCCCGTTCACCACTTCCAACG
>DAIODL010000347.1:0-2107 GCA_036746815.1 Desulfobulbus sp. | reverse complement strand
CAGTTTCAGGAACGTCTCGCCTCAGCGCAGGCAGAACTGGGCAGCAAACAGGTAACCGGCACTGCCGGAGCCGGCATGGTCACAGCCACGGTCAATGGTAAATCGGAACTGCTCGAACTCATGATTGAATCTGCCTTGATGCAGCCTGAAAACAAGCAGATGTTGCAGGATCTGGTCATCGCCGCAGTGAACGACGGCCTCAATAAGGCCAAGGAACTCAGCAAGGCGGAAATGTCCAAGCTGACTGGTGGCATGAACATCCCAGGTCTGATGTAAATGCAGGTTATTCCTCCGGCCCTGGAACGGCTGATTAATGATTTATCACGCCTGCCGGGCATTGGCCGCAAAACCGCGACCCGGCTCGCGCTCTTTATCCTGCGCCGGCCTGCAGCAGACGCCAAGAACCTGGCTGAAGACCTGGTGCAACTGCATCAGGCCATTCACCTCTGCAGCCAATGCTATACGTTCTCAGAGACTGATCCCTGCATTATATGCGGCAACCCCAGCCGCAATTCCCGTCTGGTGTGTGTGGTGGAAGAACCGGGTGACCAGATTGCCATTGAAAAAACCGGCGCCTTCCGTGGCACCTATCACATTCTTCACGGCGTGATTGCCCCCATGGAGGGTATTGGCCCGGGCGAACTCAAAATGGCGGAACTGGAAAAGCGGGTCAAACACGGCGAGGTAGACGAGGTGCTGATTGCCACCAGTTCCACCGTGGCTGGAGAGGCGACCGCCTCCTTCATCACAGACATGCTGCAGTCAACCGGTGTGCGGTTAAGCCGCCTTGCCTGCGGCATTCCCATGGGCATGGACATCAAATACGCCGATGAACACACCCTTGCACGGGCCATTGAGGCCCGGCAAAAGCTGCAGGAATAAGTTTCCCGGATTTTGCTTCCCCCAGGAAGATCTCCCCGCTTTAAACCAGCTGCTGCAAATAAAAATGCTGTCTTTTCTTTGAGTTGTACGACTCCAAAGAAAAGACAGCAAATAACTTCTAGGCATCCGGCTTAAGCAAACAGACTCCACGCCATCTTGGTAGCCACCAGATACAGAAAGATGGCAAAAATTTTCTTGAGTTTACCCACCGGCAAGGCATGAGCGAGCCGTGCTCCCAGCGGCGCAGTGAGCACCGAGACGCACACAATACCAATAAGTGCCGGCAGATACACATATCCTACACTATAGGCGGGCAGACCCGTCACATTCAGATTTTTAAGAATGTAGCCGGCAGCACCGGCAATGGCCAGTGGAAATCCGACGGCTGCCGAGGTGCCAATGGCACGATGCGCGTCCACATTACAAAAAATAAAAAACGGCACGGAAAGAGAACCGCCGCCGATCCCGACCCAGGAAGAAATCACGCCAATAATACCACCCGCGCCAAACATACCCACATTCCCGGGAAGTCCACGGGAGCCCTTCGGCTTTTTGTTCAGGAGCATATTAGTGGCAGCAAAATAGATGAATACGGCAAAAAAGCCCTTCAAGAAATTGGTTGGCAGCTTGGAAGCCACCAAAGCACCACCAAAAGTTCCTACCATGATGCCAGGGACAATACGCCAGAAGATGGACCAGTCAACCCCGCCCCGCCGGTGGTGCGCCATCATGCTGGAAATGGAGGTGAACACAATACTGGCCATTGAGGTGCCAAGGGCCAGATGCATGACCTGATCAGGCTGAATATTGCCCTGCAGGGGAAAGCAGTACACCAGAATAGGCACGATCACCAGACCACCACCCACACCGAGTAGTCCCGCTATCAGTCCAGCCACCAAACCCACGGCAAGATACATCAGGATAATTTCAATACTCATAACTTCCTCCATTCCAGTCTGTGCTGGAATCTGTTCTCCTACTGTTGTGCTTCTGTTTCGTTATCCAGCTCGTCAAAAAGTAAATGCCCGATGGAGGCAATATGCTGCCGCATGGCCTGAGCGGCCCCCATACTGTCGCCCAACTCCAGGGCGTCTATTATTTGTAGATGTCCCTGCAGTGATAACTGGCGGCGATCTTCACTCTGCAGCCAGACTGCTCTGCTCTCATTGAGAATGGACTGGATGATATCCATCACCTTTTCCACTACATGATTCCTGGTACTCCC
>DAIODL010000346.1:0-2127 GCA_036746815.1 Desulfobulbus sp. | reverse complement strand
GCTTCATGGCGCTGAGCATAGATGGATCAACCCCCGTGTCAGCGGCAATTTTTGCCTGCACGCCTCGTTTTGCCTTTTCCAGACAACAAGAAAAAGCAGCTCCAAATAGCTCATTTATTTGAGAAACAGCCATAAACATTTCCTCCTGGTCAATATTATAGAGGCAAAGTAGACGGATAAAAATTGATTTTTAGTCAATTTTATTTATTGACTAACAGGCAACATTGAGATAAAAAGAGGTCATGAAGACCATAACACAAGTGCACATTGCAAGATGTCTGGGAGTAAATCCATCATTTCTAAGCCGAGTCTTAAGCGGAGAAAGACGATTTTCCCCGGCAATGGCGATGTCTGTAAGTAGAGAAACTGGGATAGAGGTGAATGTGCTCATTTTTTCGAACCACAAAATTATCAAAAAAGAGCTGGAGCGCGTTTATGGACGAATAAACCATAATCCAGGCCGACTCCCGAAAAAACAACATGCGCACGAATAACCCCCAGTCCATGACAGAAGAAAACCGCAAAATGCAACCCTGGCAGGTGTTTCACGCCGCCCGCAAGGCGTTGGGTGCAAACATCGTGGCACGCATTTTCAACCGGGAGGTGCGGTCCGCGCATAACTGGGCACAAGACCCGGTGTACACGCAGGCACGGTGCAAGAGCCCGCTGGAGCTACTGCACACGCTCTTTGAGCGGTTGGATGAAGTGGGGCGAGGATATGTGGCCCAGGCCGGGCTGGATTATTTGAGCACTGCACTTTCCGGCAGCACTGAACAGCCAGACGCAATTAAGCAGCTTCTGCCCACAATGGATGCGGAAAAACTCGCAGATTTCACCGCGGTGGCAGCCTTTCAAAAGGCGATTGACGACGGTGCGGACGCCGACCTGGTCGAAACACTCATGCGGGAAGCCGAAGCGGAGATTGAACGCACTTATGCAAAGTGGCTGGAGGGGGAGAGGTGACACCCTCAACCATCACTTGGGTAGAGATATCGCCGGAGCTGGCCGCGGCAAAGACCCGGCGGATTCTGGAGATCATCGCTGGGGCAGAACGGAGGATCCAGGTGCAGAATGCAGATCAAGTGAAACGGAAAAGGGAAAAGAAAGCAATGAAATCGGGCAAGGAAAGGTCAGGAGAAATCAGATGATCACATTTTTTGTTCCAGGAATCCCAGTGCCAAAGGGAAGCGCCAAGGCGTTCATGCGCAAAGGAATGCGTTTTCCCGTGGTCGTTCAGGATAACGCTGAGAAGCAGAAACCGTGGGCGTCGATGATTGGATACACCGCAAAGCAGGCCGGTGTCGAGATGGTCACAGGGCCGGTATCAATCGCTATGCGATTCATATTCCCGCGTCCTAAATCGCACTACGGAACAGGGAAAAACGCTGGAGTCTTGAAACCCTGGGCACCGTTTTACCACGTCGTCAAGCCAGACCAGGACAAGCTGGTGCGCTGCGTTAAGGACGCGCTCACGGGGATTGCATGGGTCGATGATTGCCAGGCATGCATGTACCCGCTGGTTACCAAAGTTTACGGGGATACACCAGGGGTGCAGATCACCCTGGATGCGATTGAGGATAAGAAGCGCAGTTAAATAGGAAAATTTTTCAAATAATGGAGGCAAGGAAATGTGGGTGTACATCGAAAGCGAACCGGGGCTATGGACTGTCGGGTTTTATGATCCTGATGGAAAATTCCAACCAGATGACGATTTCGACAGACGCGATGAAGCCCGGGAGCACTGCCACTATTTGAATGGCGGGAATTTAAACCGAATGGAGGGGAAATGAAACTATTGCAACTTGCCATCCCACAACTTCGTCGTGGAAAGATGGGGTCCATGCCTCTAGGCGCTGACTATATGGAAGGAGTTGCAAAACGGGCAGCTCGAATGGAGCGAGCATGCAGGTTCAAGCCCTGCCGATGGTCACACAATAAAAAATCCCCTCTTCCTGCGCCAACAGGAGAGGGGACACAACCAACCGATTCACAGGAATCATAAGGAGAATAACGATGGAAAACGGAAATGTCAAACTCACACTGCTGGTTCTTTTGCCCAACAAGGGCCAGGACGCCCTGGCCAAGGCATGTATTGAGCACGTCAAGTGCCGTAACAAGCTTACCGCC
>DAIODL010000345.1:0-2138 GCA_036746815.1 Desulfobulbus sp. | reverse complement strand
AACGGCAGTGGAGGCGGAAAAGCTTGCTTTTCTCACGGATGTGGAGGGCGTGTACACCGCGGACCCCAACATCTGCCCCAAGGCCCGCAAGATTGACTTTATCAGTTACGAAGAACTGCTCGAATTGGCCAGTCTCGGCGCGAAGGTGCTGGATATTCGATCCGTTGGCCTGGCTATGCGGTATGGCGTGCCGGTGCATGTCCGTTCCACCTTTTCTGAAAACATTGGCACCTGGGTTGTTGACGAGGAGAAAATCATGGAGTCCATGCTGGTATCCGGCATCACCTACAGTAAAAAAGACGCTCGCATCACCATCAAAAAAGTACCGGATCAGCCGGGTGTTGCCGCAAAAATTTTCCTGCCCATCTCCGATGCCGGCATTCTGGTGGATATGATCATTCAGAACACCACCGATGGCCAGCTGACGGACATGACCTTTACCGTGCCCCGCGTGGACTATGAGCGCGCCATGGATATCCTTAAACAGGTAGCCAAGGATATCAAGGCGGAAGCGGTCAGTGGCGATAAGGATATTGCCAAGGTTTCCATCGTGGGCGTGGGGATGCGCAACCATCCGGGCATTGCCTCCACCATGTTCCAGATTCTCGCCAAAGAGGGCATAAACATGATGATGGTCTCCACCTCGGAGATTAAGGTTTCCTGCATTATTGCGGAGAAATACACCGAGCTGGCGGTCCGGGCGCTGCACGATGCCTATGCCCTGGACAAAGACAATATCCCTCAGGAAGACAACGAATAAAAATCATGTCGCGTGTAATAGAGCTTTACGATACCACCCTGCGGGATGGCACCCAGGCCGAGAATTTTAATCTCTCGGTAGATGATAAAATCAAGGTATGCCGTCAGCTGGACCGCATTGGTATTGACTTTATCGAAGGCGGATGGCCAGGTTCCAATCCGCTGGCAGTTGAATTTTTTCAGAAAATGCAGGGCGTGCAGCTGAAAAACGCAAAACTTGCTGCCTTTGGTTCCACCCGCCATTTTCAGCACAAACCGGAACAAGACGGCAACCTGCAGGCGCTGCTGGCCGCCAAAACTCCGGCAGTCACTATTTTCGGTAAGAGCTGGGATATTCATGTGACAGAGGCCCTGCGCATCGGACTTGAGGATAACCTGCAGATCATTGAGGATTCGCTTGCCTTTCTGCGGCCGCAGGTGCAGCATCTGATTTACGATGCCGAGCATTTTTTCGACGGCTTCAAAAGAAACCGTGACTATTGTCTGGCAACGCTCGCACGTGCCGTGGCAGGAGGTGCGGAAACGCTGGTGCTGTGCGACACCAATGGCGGCACGCTGCCCCAGGAAATTCCCGCCATCATGGAACGGGTGAAACAGTTTGTGGCGGAACAGAAACGCGATGTCAAGCTTGGCATTCATCCGCATAATGACTCTGAGTGCGCGGTGGCGAATGCCCTAGTCAGTGTGGATGCGGGTGTATCTCAGGTACAGGGTACGATCAATGGGTTTGGCGAACGGTGCGGTAATGCCAACCTTGTATCCATTATCCCTGCGCTTACCGTGAAAATGGGACTGGAATGCAAGATCGGCGACCGTATTGATCAGCTCTACACCACCTCGCGCATGGTTAATGAGCTGGCCAATCTGCCCCATAACCGGTATCAGCCCTACGTGGGTGAATCCGCATTTGCCCATAAAGGCGGCATCCATGTCAGTGCGGTGCAGCGCAATCCGCTGACCTACGAACACATTACTCCGGAAAGCGTGGGCAATGAACGCCGCATTCTCATTTCCGATCAGTCGGGTCGCGCCAATGTACTTATGAAGGCGAAGAAGTACGGACTTGATCTGAGTGGTGATGATCCGCGCATGGGAAAAATTGTCAGCAATCTCAAGGAACTGGAAAACCTTGGTTATCAGTATGAGGCGGCCGAGGCCAGCTTTGAATTGTTGATGAGGCGGGCGCTTGGCTTGTATCATGATTATTTTCAGCTTGAAGCCTTCCGGGTGATGAACCACAAGTTCGACATCAACAAGAGTCCGCTCACCGAGGCGACCATTCGGCTGTGGGTCAATGGCCAGGCGGAACATACCGCAGCTCTTGGCGATGGTCCGGTGAACGCCCTTGACCGAGCCATGCGCAAAGCGCTCATCCGCTT
>DAIODL010000344.1:0-2156 GCA_036746815.1 Desulfobulbus sp. | reverse complement strand
AGGATGAGACGACTTCGTTGTTGCATGGATAGACCTCATTGCAATAAAAAGGAAGAAAGAATTCCGTGCCGATGTATACCTTCATCACCTGAAAAACGTCAAGCGAAACCTCACAATTTTCAGGGAAATAGGCAGGACTTCCCAAGGAGTTACCCCACCTTTTTCTTGCGGGCGTGATACATGAATGGTAGAGGAAATATTTATTTCTTTTTAATCAAACGGAGGAATCCATGTTTAACAAATTTGTAGGTGCACTTGTTCTGCTCGCAGCTCTCTGTTCTCCGGCTGTGGCACAAACCAAACCGACCACCATTGTCTTCGCCACCGATGCCACCTGGCCCCCCATGGAATTCGTCAACGACCAGAAGCAGGTCGTGGGTTATTCCATTGATTACATGACCGCTGCCGGCAAAGAGGCAGGTTTTACCCCGGTTTTCAAAAACACAGCCTGGGATGGCATTTTTGCGGGCCTGGCCGCCGGTAAATACGACGCGGTTGTCAGCTCGGTATCCATCACCGACAAACGCAAACAGGCCATGGATTTCAGCATCCCGTACTACACCGTGCGTCAGGCGCTGATCGTTAAAAAAGACTCCACCGCCAAAGGTCTGGAAGATTTCAAAGGCAAAAAGGTCGGTGCCCAGCTCGGAACCACGGGTTATTTCGCGACCCAGGCTGTCGCAGGCGTGGAAGCCAAGTCCTTTGACGAGGTTGGACTGGCCATGGAAGCGCTCAATAATGGCAATATTGACGCCGTGGTCTGCGATGATCCGGTTGCCGCCAACTATGCCCTGAACAAGTATAAAGACACCCTGAAAATTGCCGCCATCCTCAAATCCAAAGAGGCGGAAAATTACGGCGTTGCCATCAAGAAAGGCAACAAAGCCATTCTCCAACTGATTGATAAGGGCATTGCCGCGGTCAAGGCAAAAGGTATTGACAAGGAACTGCAGAAAAAATGGATTGGCCAGTAATTCGCTGATTCCGTGCAAGGAAAGCCGGAAATGCGTGTCCGGCTTTCCTCCTTATTCCCTCCTCGCCACCCCCACGTTCCCATGGAAAAATCGGATACCACCATCCAGGTCGGCGATGGCGCCGCCATCCCCTCCCCGCAGGACAAAGGGCTGGTTTCCGCCTGGTGGATCGCAATTCTCGGAGCAACATCCCTCATTATACTGCTGCCCATCTACAAACCCGATCCCTATCTCCAGATTCTCAACTTTGTCCCCGACGGGATCATGGTCACCTTCGAGGTGACAATCCTGTCTATCAGCCTGGCCATAGTCCTTGGACTGCTCACCGGCTTGGGACGACTGTCCCGCAACCGCTTTATAAATCTCATCGCCTCACTCTATGTGGAGGTGGTGCGCGGTATTCCCCTCCTGGTACAGCTTTTTTACATTTACTATGCCCTGGGACGCTTTGTGCAGGTGCCGGACATCGTGGCTGCGGTCATTGCCATGTCCTTCTGCTACGGTGCCTATATGGGCGCGGTGTTCCGTGCCGGTATCAAGTCCATTGACCACGGTCAGACCGAGGCCGCACTTTCACTGGGATTCAATTCCCGGCAGACCATGGCCTACGTTATCCTGCCGCAGGCATGGCGCACCATCCTGCCGCCGGTGGGCAACGAGTTCATCGCCCTGCTGAAGGATACATCCCTGGTTTCCATCCTGGCAGTGGCCGATATCCTGCGGCGTGGCCGCGAATTTGCAGCGGAAAGTTTCGATTATTTCGAAACCTACACCATGATCGCCCTCATCTATCTTTTCATCACACTGATCATGTCCAAGCTCATCAGCACCATGGAGCACCGGTTGAGCCATTATGAACGACGCTGAAGCCATCATTCGTATCAACAACATCAATAAATATTTCGGGACATTCCATGCCCTCTCCGACGTGAATCTGGATATCCGCGCCGGCGAAAAAGTGGTGGTTCTCGGCCCCTCGGGCTCGGGCAAATCCACCCTGCTGCGGACGCTGAACCGACTGGAAACCATTGACTCCGGTGTCATCACCATCAACGGACACAACATTTCCAATCCGCAGGCGGATATCTGCGCCATTCGCATGGAAGTGGGCATGGTTTTTCAGAATTTCAACCTGTTCCGCCACAAAACCGTGCTCGACAATCTCACCCTGGCACCCATCAA
>DAIODL010000343.1:0-2172 GCA_036746815.1 Desulfobulbus sp. | reverse complement strand
GGGCAGGTGGACGAGCTCCTTGCCCCGCAGGCAGATTCATATCACAAGGGCAAGGCGAAAGGCGCCTTCACTCATTACGGCGATCAGGCCCTGGTGCTCCTGGAGTCGGTGGCGGAAAACAGCGGTTTCTCCCTGCCCGCCTTTGCGACCGACTGGAAGCGCCTGTTCACCGGCGGCTATCAGGGCTATGTGGACAAAGCCACTTCAGCCACCCTGGCCAACATGGAGCAGGGGCTGCCGCCTTCCCGGTGCGGCTCATCTTCCTCGGATCTGGGTGGCGCAGCCCGTATCGCTCCCCTGGTATATCGCTACCATGAGGATCGTACGTCCCTTCTGGAGGCGGTGCGCGAACAGACCCTGCTCACCCATAACAATCCCGCAACACTTGCCGGGGCCGAGTTCCTTGCTAAAACCGTGTGGGAGATTCTGCAGGGCGCAGCACCCGCCGCAGCCATGGAAACCGCTCTGGAAGAAGGGGTGGCGGATATGGACCTGGACCTGCGTATCCGCGCGGCCCTTGATTCCGCCGGCCAGGAGAGCCGCAGCGTCATCAAACATTTCGGGCAGATGTGCGCTATTCCCGCGGCCCTGCCGGGTGCTCTGCATCTGGTGCTCTCCTATCCGCAGGATCTCAAGCGGGCGTTCATTGAAAATGTGATGGCCGGTGGTGACAGTGCGGCCCGCGGACTCGTTGTCGGTATGCTGCTGGGAGCATCTCTGGGGCCGGAACACATACCGCTGCAATGGCAGACCGGAATGCTGGCCTACACCCATATTGTGGAGCTTTTGCGGAAAATAGACGGCAGATTGCTGTAATTCCTGTGCGTTTGCTGTAATTTCCCGTTGACTCGGAGGGTTTTCCCCTCTAAGAAGAAGGTGGTGACGAAAAATCCACCATGAACGCGGAATCAGAGGTTATGGCAAAGAAAATGTATCAGGAACAACTGCAGCACTTTGAACAGCTGTGTAAACAGGTCGGGCTCAAACTGACTCACCAGCGGCTGGTCATCTATACGGAGCTGCTTAAGGCACACGACCATCCGTCCGTGGAGACCCTCCACAAACGGCTGGAAAAGGTTATGCCATCTCTGTCGCTGGATACGGTGTACCGCACCCTGGGAACCTTTGAACGGCTGGGGTTGGTGCATCGCCTGGAAACGGTGAACAGTCAGGCCCGCTACGAGGCTATCAGCCAGCCGCATCACCATTTTCTCTGTGATAACTGCGGGCAATTGTATGATTTTTTCTGGCCCACTTTTGATACCATCCCGCTGCCCCCCGAAGTGGAACACATTGGTCTGGTTGGCCGGGCCAGCGTGGTGGTGCATGGCATCTGCGATACCTGCCGCAAACAGATGGGCGAAGCCGCCTGATTGTTGCAGTTTGCCTGTCCGCATCTGTGGCGCCTGCGTTTTTCTTTTTGCGAAAAGATTGTTGATTTTTCGTTGAAGCACAATTTTTTCTCTTCCCGCCTGCTTTACTCTCCTGCAAGAATGATTATTGATTTGAGGAACCGTGAAGGTGTGTCATGGTGAGCTTGCTTGCCGTGTCCGCGCACCAGATGGATTTCTTGAGAGCGTGTTTATCCATATTTTAAATTTTTCATTTACTACAAGGAGATATCGTCATGGCAACCATAAAACTGCAAGGCAATCCTGTTGAAACCGTTGGTTCCTTACCTGCCAAGGGTGCCGCTGCCCCTGATTTCACACTGGCCAAAACCGACCTTTCGGATGCAAAACTGGCTGACTACAAGGGCAAGAAAGTCGTGCTCAATATTTTCCCGAGCATTGATACCCCGGTCTGCGCCTCTTCCGTGCGTCATTTCAACAAGGTTGCCGGTGAAACTGCAAACACTGTGGTGCTGTGCATCTCCGCTGACCTGCCTTTCGCGCATACCCGTTTCTGCGAAACCGATGGCCTGAAGAATGTGGAATCCCTGTCCGTGTTCCGTTCACCGGAATTCGGCAAGAGCTATGGTGTGACCATTACCACCGGCCCGTTGGCTGGGCTTATGTCCCGCGCGGTTGTCGTCCTCGATCCGGCGGGCAAGGTTGTTTACACCCAGCAGGTTCCGGAGATCACCGAGGAGCCTGATTACGATGCAGCCTTGGCCGCATTGAAGTAATAAAGCTCCTTAAAGTTGTTTAATGACCGGTCTCAGTGTCGGTC
>DAIODL010000342.1:0-2173 GCA_036746815.1 Desulfobulbus sp. | reverse complement strand
ATCGCTGCAGGGGCTCCTCGTAACCTGCTGAAAGCGCCAGTTTTTCCCGAACTGCCAAAGGCGTTGTCTTGTGGTTGACACCGAGCAGCACAATGGCGTCACGAGACATAAGTATGCACCCCTTTCAACAGAAATGAAACGCCCCACAGGGTAAACAGCACCGAGGCAAAACCGAGAATACTCAGCAAGGCCACCCGTCGCCCGCGCCAGCCCACGGTGAAACGCTGGTGCACCGCAGCCGCGTACAGAAACCAGGTGATGAGCGACCAGGTTTCCTTGGGATCCCACTGCCAGTAGGCGCCCCAGGCCTGCTTGGCCCAGAGGGAACCGGTCACCAGTCCCAGCGTGAACAGGGGAAAGCCGATACTTAAACAGTGATGATTGAGATTATCCAGCATTTCCAGCGACGGCAGGCGCGTGTAAAAAAGGCCGAAGCGCTTCTTTTTCAGTTCGCGTTCCTGCAGCAGATACATGATGCCGCCGATGCAGGCCAGGGCCAGAAAGGCATCGGCAAAAAGGGTAATGGATGCATGCACCGGCAACCACCAGGACTGGAGGGCCGCAGTAAGCGGCATGGCGGCGCGGGAGGCACAGGAGGCAATGACGATAAGGAGCAGCACAAAGCCGCTGACAAACACACCCAGATTTTTTACGGTATAGCGCCAGCGGAAGGAAAGGTAGCAGCAGCCGATGGCCCAGGCAAAAAATGAAACCGTCTCGAAATGGCTGGTGATGGGTGTGTGTCCGGTTTCCACCGCACGGGCGATGATGCTGACGGTGTGCACGAGAAACGCACCGATAAAAATGGCGCGGGCAATGCGGCGTACATTAGCCTTTTGCGTCAGAAAAAAGACCAGATAAGCTGCAAAGGAGAGCAGATACACCGCCACACTGGCCTGAAAGAGCAGAAAACTCATGGCTTCTCCTTGAACAATTCCGCGAGATCCGGTGTAAATGGCCGTCCGGTCACGCTTTCCAGGCGCTCACGCACCCTGTCCCATTGCCCCTCCCGGAGCCACAGGAGTATATCGTCCTGAAGGAGCTTTTGAAACAGAATCTTTTTTGCGGACTCGCTTCCGGCCTGCGCAAGGATCTCGTCCCGTACCAGCCCCACCAGACGCGTCAACAGTCCGTATTCCTCACCGATCCGCGATTCCAGCTGCCGCCGAACCATGGCAGCGACCGCAGGCGTGGTGCCCTCGGTAGTGATACTGATGGCGAGCGCGCCGCGCCGTACAACCGCAGGCACCTGAAAATCACACTGCCCCGGCCCGTCCGCCACATTGACCAGCACGCCACGCGCATGCGCGGCCTGCACGACCTGGGCCTGCACCGCCGGGTTATCGGTTGCGGCAAACACCAGGAAAGCGCCCTCCACATCGGCAGCGGCAAACGGCTTTTGCATCCACTCAATTTGCCTTTTTACCGCAAGGGATTTTATGTCTTCGCCGGCCTCAGGGCTGATGACGCGCACCTGGCCGCCAGCCTGCAACAGGCCGTGGACCTTGCGGGTGGCCACGCTGCCACCGCCAACCACCACGCACCGCTTCCCGGTTATGTCGAGGCTTACCGGATACATGGGGGCTCCCCTGGTTGCCTTTAAGCCTTTGCCTGCAGGCGATTCATGATAATGATCTTGTCACCGGCGTAGCTTTTCAGGCGCCGCTGCATGGCCGCGATACGGTATTCCTTTTCTGCCAGTTTTAAAAAAGGTTCCAGACTGCGCCGCTTACTGTCATGGGCCAGATAGATAACCCCGCCCGGTTTGAGCGATCTGCGGAGAATTCCCAAAAGGGGCTCGAAAAATTCTTCGCGGAAAAGGATCTCCGCCCCCAGAATTACGTCATACTGCGGCATATCAGCAGGCGGATTAAGCCAGTCGAGCATGAGGCATTCCACAGAATCCAGGTGGCTTGCGGCTGCATTGATTTTCTCAAAATCAAGAATGAGCCGCTCAAAATCTGACAGGGTTACCTGATATCCGGCCTTAGCAGCCACCAGACCAGGCGCTCCCAGACCAGCACCAAGTTCCAGAAGGGTCGTGCCCGGCGTGCAGGGGGTCCTGGCAATAAATTCAGACAGCACCAGCGCTGCCTCCCATAACCGCACCCAGAAGGGGAAGGCGGAAACATCCTTGAGCGGATCTTTACCAGCCAGAATCTCCTCCAGATCC
>DAIODL010000341.1:0-2228 GCA_036746815.1 Desulfobulbus sp. | reverse complement strand
ATTCCATCGACAGGAATTCCCGAAGACTGACGGCTCGGATTTTTGGCGCATCCACCACCGGCGCCGGAGGCTCCACGGGACGGGCCGCATCTGCTTTGCGTCGATGCTCCCTTATCCACTGGTTGCACTGCTCCTGTGTCCAGCCCTCCGCCTTGGCGTCAGCCAAATCCCAGCCCTTCACCTTGTCGGGCGGTGGCTCAATTATTGAAACCTCAGTTGCTCCAGCCATCAGCGCAGCCTGTGCAACAGCTTCGGCGGCCTTGTGACCTGGTTCGTCGTTGTCCGGACAGATACCCACCCGGCGACCTTTTAACGGGGCAAAATCAGCTTTGCCGGTGGAACCACTGCCGCCCGGCCATGTAACGGCGACAACCGCAGGCAACAGCCTTTGCGCCGCGTCGGCAGTCTTCTCCCCCTCGACAATCAAAACAGGTGCATCAGGGCGTTGCGCCAGTCGGTCCAGGCCATACAGCGGGCGGGGTTCAGGCCATGACTTCCATTTCCAGCCCGCCTCGCCGGTCGCGTTTATCCCGTGGGTGTATGGTACAACCTCTTTCTTGCCGTCGGGTTGATCGAACCGGCAAACGATCCCCAGGAGTTCACCGGCCATCCCCCGATATTCCCAAGTGGCGGATGGGTTGCCGTGGCGCGGGTGGTGGATTGCAGCGGGTGGAGTTGGGGCCGGTATCGTCGTCCAGGTTCCTGTTGTTGTTGGTTTTGGCTGGCGTATCGCTGGTGCCGGGTGGTCAAGTCCCAGCCAGTCGTCAAGCCATCGGGCGGCCTCACCTTGAGGCACACCACGAACAGCAGCCACCAAGGAAACCGGGTCGCCGCCCTTTACAGCCTCGGCGAAGTCTGCCCACTTACCAGTATCAAGATTGACCTTAAAAGACGTACCAGGGTTTCCGGCAATGTCGCCGCAGGTGTATTCGTGGCCAATGACGCGGCCTCCGGGGAGGATCTCCGGCAACAGCGTTGGCAGTTGGGAAAGCGCCTCGTCGTTGATTTTCTGAAACTCAATCATGGAGGAATCCTCCCTTCTGAATAGTCCATGATGCAAGCCTCATGGGGATAACGCCACGAACAGCCAGGGAAACAATCAGACTCTTAACATGTTGACGCTTCGAGTATTTTCGAGTATTCTTAAAGGGGTTATTCGGGGCGGTTTTTTTTTGGGTCATGGCTCAGCCCTCCACGACCCTGCTGTTGATAAAATCTTCAACATCTCGCAAACGATAACGCACTGATCTACCTATTTTAACGTAGTGTAGAGGGTAACGTCGGGTAGTGCGCCAGACGCTCAAAACGCCCGGCGTCGTGCGTAGCATTGCTGCCGCCTCTTCAGGGGTAAGAAGTTTATGCCGAACCGCTGCTTGAAGATTTTCTTCTGTTTTCTGAATCGA
This sequence comes from Desulfobulbus sp., assembly GCA_036746815.1. Lineage (GTDB taxonomy): Bacteria > Desulfobacterota > Desulfobulbia > Desulfobulbales > Desulfobulbaceae > Desulfobulbus. The sequence goes on along the minus strand of DAIODL010000341.1, from coordinate 825 downwards.
GTCCATTTTTCACCTCATTGTTGACGGTTATTCGTCATTGTGAGGGAAAATACGATATAACAGCGAGTAACGCATGCGGTGGTAATGCCGCATTAGGCACCGCATTAGGGCGATGCTATGCCGCATTAGGAAATTGAATAAAAAAATAAATGGTCATATTTCAACAAAGAATCAATATGTTAAAATACAACTCAAGAGTGAGCGGAAGAGAAAACATAACCGCAATAGGGAGGGAAAATATCCTTTTTAAGAATATGTAATTATTTCGAGTTGTTACATGATAGATTTTTTGTCTTAACGGTTTTCATCTTTTCTTTGTATCTTTTATACCATTCCATGACCTCAGTTATTTTGTAGTATTTTTTTCTCCCCTTGGCTTTATGCGGTAATGGATCGTTGGGGTCCTTGCGCCATCTATTCAAGGAATCGGAAGAGGGGGCAGACTCTAATTTCTCAGCTAATTCCCTGTCGGTTAACCACACTTCATCATTTTCCGGGTCTGGTGCTGCTGGGGGTTCTGGGGCGGTAAGTGTGTGCTTTATTCCGTGCTTGTCCAAGAATGCCGCCAGGTCAGGGTTATTATAAAACCCGATCTTCCGTGCTGCTAATGCTGCCCGGAGGATAGGCAGCAGATTCCCTCCGACGGATACATCAAGCGGGTCCCGGCCCTCAACTTGACACACCGTGAGATGCTCCAGCCGGGCTTTTTGCTTTTCGTGAGCGTAGTCTGCGAGTTCACGCAATATGCTGAAAAATTTCTCTTTGGTCTGCGGGTCGCTGGGAAGGATGAGGCCTTTGATATTCCGCTCCACGATTGCCGGAGCA
>DAIODL010000340.1:0-2233 GCA_036746815.1 Desulfobulbus sp. | reverse complement strand
CCCCGCGCCCGTCTGGCCGAGCACAGCCTGGATTTCAGCTTCAGCGGTCTGAAAACCTCTGTTGCGGGATATGTGGAAGGTGCGCGCGCCAGCGGTCAGTCCCTGCCCATTAATGATATCTGCGCTTCCTTCCAGGAGGCGGTGGTAGACGTGCTGGTGGAGAAAACGCTCGAAGCCGCCCGCCAGAACGGCCACCAGCGCGTGGTCATCGGAGGCGGGGTTTCCGCCAACCCCCACCTGCGGGAACGATTGCAGGCCCGCTGCCGGGAGGAAGGCCTGGAACTGTTCATGCCTTCCATCGGCTATTGCACAGACAACGCCGCCATGATCGGTGTGGCCGGCTACTACCAGTTCCTTGCCGGTCATCTGGCCAGCCCGGACAGCGACGCCTATTCACGTTCACCACTCAACTGATCATGCCGCCCCTTTCCACGAAAACCCTGCTCAAACGCCAGGGATTGGCCCCGCACAAAAAACTCGGGCAGAATTTTCTGGTCGATGAATGGATCCCCAAACGCATTGTTGATCTCGCGGGCATCGGGCCTGAAGATGAGGTACTGGAAGTGGGCGTGGGGCTCGGCGCCCTCACCCGTCCGCTCGCGGAGGCGGCCCGGCAGGTCATAGGCCTGGAGGCAGACGCGGGGATTATCCGCATGCACCGGGAACAGCAGGATCTGCCGGCCAATGTGCAGTTGCTGCACGCGGATGTGCTCAAGGTTGATTTTCAGGAAATTAAGCAAACCGGCCAGCGGCTTAAAATCGTGACCAACCTGCCCTATGCTATTTCCAGCCCCTTTTTATTCCGCTTGATCGAACATGCCGACTTGATCGATTTTGCCGTGGTCATGCTCCAGAAGGAAGTGGCACAGCGCTTATCCGCCCAGCCGGGCACTCGGGAATATGGAGCTCCCTCTGTGCTTCTGGCCGCCCGCGCCTCCGTGACCCCGCTGCTTGAGGTACCGCCCTCGGCTTTTCATCCCCAGCCCAAGGTGGATTCCCAGGTGATCCGCATCACCTTCCATCCGGTACCAAACCATGTATCTGCACTGGGCAGTTTTGATCAGGCATTGTTCACCCGCATCGTGCACGCGGCCTTTGGTCAGCGCCGCAAAACCCTGATTAACGGGCTGGTAAGCGGCAGATTCGCGGATAAAGGACAACTCACTGCCGCCATTGAAGCTGCCGGGCTCAATCCCTCCGTGCGCGCGGAAACCCTGCCGCTTAAAGCTTTCATCGACCTGACCCGCTCACTTGCAGAGGTGCTTGCCACCACGACTGCAGTCTGAATGAATCTCTTACACTTGGCAGAATAGGAAAAAACAGCATCATGCTGTGAGCCTCTTGGCAAGCTCACGAAAAGAGCGTACATAGATGGCTTCCATGCGGGGGCATACACTATAACCCAATGCTACACAGTGGACGTCGCCTGCCACTGCAATCTTTCCCCACCATTTTTTTGACTAGGAACCTCAAACGGTTTTTACGTTATTATTATATCCGCTTCAAACGGTTGCAGGGTTCCCCCTCTTCCGTGGCGCTGGGTTCCGCCATTGGCGCGGCCGTCGGCGCCACCCCCACCCTTCCCCTGCACACCATCCTGGTGGTTGGCGGCACCCTGGCCCTGCGTGCCAATGTCATCGCCGGGCTATTGATGTCCAATGTGGTGAACAACCCCCTGACCATGGTGCCCCTGTACTATCTGGCATGGAAAATCGGCAGCACCTTTTTCCCCGGCTACCTTGATTGGGAAAAACTCCACGCCACCCTCAAAATCATACAAGATGAAGGAGTGATACAGGGTCTGACCAGTTTGGAACATTTTGGCTGGCACGCGCTTGAAGTCATGCTCACCGGCGGCCTGGCCCTGGCATTGCCCGTAGGGCTGATCACCTATGTGCTGGTCTTTATCCTGTTCACAAAAATGCGGAAACGCAGGCAACGAAAGCACCTGCTCAACAACCAAAAGCGGACCCGTCATGCATAATTTCGTTTTCCATAACCCCACCAAGGTCCTCTTTGGTCGCGGCACATTGCAGGCACTGGGCACGGAAACCGCAGCCTGGGGGACAAAGGCTCTACTGGTGTATGGGCAGGCGAGCTGCAAAAAAAACGGTCTCTATGACCAGGTGCGGGCACAACTTGCGGGAGCGGGACTGATCGTTACCGACTTTGGCGGTGTCGCGGCTAATACACAGCTCTCCAAGGCACGGGAAGGCATTGAGCTCGCCAGAAG
>DAIODL010000339.1:0-2250 GCA_036746815.1 Desulfobulbus sp. | reverse complement strand
GCATGATCGTCTTTCCCGGGGCAAGGAAACTGCTTGACGCCTCTGGCGATCAAGAGTATATACGCCAAACCAACAGCGAATGCGGACAAGCGCTCTTCAACGTGCTTATTTGGCTTTCTTGTGTCCGTCTTTTCTGCTGATTTGCCACATGATCTTCAGTGTGATAGCCGGGTCCTGTGCAATAAAGAATCACAAACCCCGTCAGGTCCGGGAGGAAGCAGCGGTAGTGACACTCTTTATGTGCATGGGGGTGCCTGGCTATCCTTTTTTTGAGAGATCACCAGAATTTTTATCATCTTGTATTTCCGCTTTTTCGGAGAACTGACCACCGGTATTTGCAGTGTCTTACCTCGTTCTAGCACGAAAATCCCGCCCGCAAACCTTTGCCGAAATCGTCGGTCAAAAGCCAGTAGTCCGCACCCTGCAGAACGCCCTTGCACAGAACCGTGTGCCCCACGCCATGATTTTCAGCGGCATCCGTGGCACCGGTAAAACCACGCTGGCCCGCATCATGGCGAAAGCCCTGAACTGTGAGCATGGCCCTGCAACTGAACCCTGTAATCAATGCCGGTCCTGCCGGGAAATCGCCGAAGGCATCAGCATAGATCTGCAGGAAATTGACGGTGCTTCCAATCGTGGTATTCAGGAAATTCGCGAACTTAAGGAACAAATCCGGTTCATGCCCACCAGTTCGCGCTTTAAGATCGTGCTCATTGATGAAGTGCACATGCTCACCACTGAGGCCTTTAACGCCCTGTTGAAAACGCTTGAAGAACCGCCTGAGCATGTTTATTTCATGTTCGCTACCACCGAACTCCATAAAATTCCCCTCACCATTCTCTCCCGCTGCCAGCGTTACGAATTAAAACGCCTGAGCCACAAGGAACTTGCTGAACATTTTCACCACCTGGCTGTGCAGGAAGGGGTGAACATGGAGCCGCAGGCAGTGGACATGATTGCCCGGGAGGCAGCGGGGAGCGTGCGGGATGGTCTGAGCCTGCTGGACCAGATATTCTCGTACTGCGGCAATAAGGTGCAGGCCAGTGACGTGATCGAAATGCTTGGACTGGTCAATCAGCAGCTGGTGGCGCAATTGGGCCGTGCCCTGATTGATGGTGATCTGGCAACTATCTATACCCTGCTCAATCAGATATACCTTTATGGCACAGACATCAGGCGGCTTGGCAATGAGCTGCTGCAATGGTTCCGCAATCTGGTGATCTGCTCCATTGAGAAGAATCCCGCATCCATGCTTGAGGTCAGCGATGAGGAGCTAAAACTCCTCTCCGAGACTGCAGCTACGACCTCGCTTGATACCATCACCACCCTGTTCAATCTGCTGCTTGAAGGCATGGAAAAGGTAAACTATTCCTCGCAGCCCCGGCTTGCTCTGGAATTAACCTTCATTCGTGCAGTGCAGTACCGGGATGTGGTTCCGATCTCAGGATTGATTGCCCGTTTTGACAAGCTCCTTGCAGGGATGCCGCTGACGGATTTACCGATTGCACCACAACCGGGTCAAAAAAAAACTCCTCCGATAGCAGCGCCGTCCCCAACCACGCCGCGACAGGAGGTAACACCTCCTGTTCAGGCTGACACGCTGCCACCAGTCACCAAAGATATTCCACAAACAGCAGCACCGGAAGGTGAACCAGAGCCTCAGTCCACGCAGACAGCCCCAATTTCAGTTCATCCCCAAGAAGAGTCCGGCAACACCCAACAGCATCCGCCAGCAGAACCAATAGTGGAAACCGTGGAGCCAGTAACTCACCCTGTTGCCACAACGCCTGAACAGCCAGCCCAAACTGTGCCGCAACCTATTCCCGGCAGCAAACGCATCCGACAGCAATGGGAGGCATTTATTCAATATGTCCGCGAGCGACAGCCCTGGACTGCAGCAGCTCTGCAACTAGCCAAAACTGTGGAACCAAAAGGGAGCGAGCTGATTATTCATTTTGTCGACAGCGCCGATTGCAGTCTTTTGCGCCAGCTGGCTAATGTCAAACGGCTCAACGAGTATTTCCTCGATTTTTTTCAGGAAAATCTCACTATCCAGTTTGCAGTACCTGGCAATACAACCTGCAGTGTAGACCCGGCCAATGGCCAGGCCACTCAACAGGAACGGCGTTCCCTGGCAAATGATCCTCTGGTGCTGACAGCTATTGATGTCTTCACCGGCCAGGTGGGTGACATTCGCACAGGTCCCCGTTACCGTACCAGCAAGGAAGAAAAGCCAAACGAGGATGATGC
>DAIODL010000338.1:0-2260 GCA_036746815.1 Desulfobulbus sp. | reverse complement strand
TGTCCTTTAACTCTTATTGCTCCCAAGAGTGGTGCATTTGGAATTAGAATCTACCCTGCAACCGTGCAATGGCAATAGAAAAATCTGCTGTTTGCGGCTGAATAGAAGATGACGTCATCACACCAGAAGAATGCTGCTGCACCCATGGTTTCCAGAGATGCACAGTACTCAGGGCAACAACACCGATACCCAGCAGCAGGACCAAACCAATTAAAAGTAAAGGAGAACGCTTGCGCCGGGCGGGTTTCTTCTCATCTTGCGTCATTTACACACCTTTCTTTGCCTGATGGAGTTGTTTATTGATTGGAACCGGGAGCGCCGGACCACTGGAAACTACCTTTAGCAGCAATGCGCCGACAAACGACAGCTATCTGAAATGTATTATTCCACAAGTGTTTATCCACGAATTCCTACACGAAAAATGCATTTTCTGTTCAAATAAAATATTTCCATATAAGCAAGACTTATATGAACCCGTATATCTCCCCCGAACACCAAACAGGGGCATACAGGTCCGTCAAAACCTACTTAATATCAACGAAATAATTCTATCCACCCGCGGCACAGCAATGCCCGAGGATATTTTTTACAGGAATACAAAAAGTGAGCAGACGCCTGCAGCACACATGCGGACAAAAAGGGCGGGAGCCAGACGGCCCCCGCCAGATAATTCAGATCTTCCTGAAAATCAGGCAGGCATTGGTGCCGCCGAAACCGTAGCTGTTGCTCATTACCGTGGTGAGCGCGGCATCGCGGTTTTCAGTGACAATATGCATGCCCTCAGCACCCGGGTCCATTTCTTCCACATTGGCTGTGCCGCAGATGAACTGATGCTGCATCATCAAGAGGGAATAAATGGCCTCGTGTACACCCGCAGCACCCAGACTGTGGCCGGACAACGATTTCGTCGAACTGATGGGTGGATTCTCCAGCCCAAACACCTCGCGGATCGAGCGCAGTTCCACCAGATCACCCACCGGGGTGGAGGTACCATGGGCGTTGATATAGTCCACGGTGCCCGGTGCCATTTCCCGTGCCTGACGAATACAGCGGGTGGCTCCTTCGCCTGAGGGCACGACCATATCCACCCCGTCGGCAGTGGCTCCGTAGCCAATCACCTCGCCATAGATGGCGGCCCCGCGTTTTTTCGCCCGTTCATACTCCTCCAGTACCACCAATCCTGCGCCATTGGCCACAACAAATCCATCGCGGTTGCGGTCATAGGGACGGGAAGCCAGCTCGGGCGTGTCGTTATATCTGGTGGACAAGGCGCCCATGGCGTCGAACATGGCGGTCTGCGTCCAGTGCTCCTCATCCGAACCACCGGCAAACATGATGTCCTGCTTGCCCAGCTGAATCTGTTCCATGGCCGCGCCAATGCAGTGGGATCCGGTGGCACAGGCCGAGGAAATGGAATAACAGAGCCCCATGATATGATGCGTATTGCTCAGACAGGCGGAAACCGTGCTGCTCATGGTACGCGGTACCATGAAGGGGCTGAGCCGTTTCAGTCCCTTGCTGCGCATGACATCGGCGGTGGCCACCACGTTTTCCGCGGAAGTGCCGCCGGAACCGATAATCAAACCAGTACGGGGATTGGTGACCTCCGCCTCGGTAAGCCCGGAATCGGTAATAGCCTGCGCCATAGCGATCGAAGCATACGCTGCGGCATGCCCCATGAAACGCAGGTTTTTTTTGTCCACATGCTCTTTCACATCAATATTGGTAAAACTGCCAATCTGTGCGCGCAGGCCAAGCTCCCGGTACGCTTCATGAAACCGCACCCCTGAACGCCCTTCCCGCAATGAGGACAGCACCTCCTGTGTACTGTCGCCCAACGGAGAAACAATACCCATACCTGTAATAACAACATGTCGCATAGTTCTTATTATTTCGAAGGTTCACGATAAATGGCAAAGGGGCCGCAGCTCTGACAGACCGGCATAACCTCCACCGCATTAATATTCACATGGGGCGGTACACTCGTCACCCAGTAGATAATGTCCGCGATGTCCACCGGCCGGAGCGGTTCGGTACCCTTATAGACCTCGTCCGCCTTGTCTTTGTCCCCGTGGAAGCGAACGATGGAAAACTCGCTCTCCGCCAGTCCCGGCTCGATATTGGTGACCCGCACCTTGGTGTGGTTGAGGTCGGTGAGCAGATTACGGGAGAACTGTTTGACAAAGGCCTTGGTGGCGCCATACACGTTGCCGCCCGGATAAGGGTAGTTACCGGCCACCGAGCCCAGATTGACGATATG
>DAIODL010000337.1:0-2264 GCA_036746815.1 Desulfobulbus sp. | reverse complement strand
CGACGGTTCCAAAGATGAAACCTCCGCCATTGTCCGCGACATGGCCAGTCAGGATGCACGTATCCGTCTGATTCAGCAGACCAACCACGGCAAGGCTATTGCCCTGCGAACAGGGCTGGCTGCCGTGCGCAATGACATCGTAGTCACCCTGGATGCGGATACCCAATTTACCCCCACCACCATCCACTATCTGGTACAGCCCCTGGCTGATCCCAAGGTCGCCGCTGTCAGCGGCCGGGCGCGGGTGGGCAATGCCAAAACACTCTTTGCCAGGTTCCAGTCACTGGAATACAGCTGTGGCTTCAATCTGGACCGGCGGGCCTATCACCAGCTCAACTGCATCACCGTGGTACCGGGTGCGGTATGCTCGCTGCGGGCAAGTATGGTGCGGGAAGCGGGCGGCATCAGCAACGACACCCTGGCCGAGGATACGGACCTCACGCTGGCGCTGCATCGTCAGGGCGCACGTATCTGCTACAGCGCGCGTGCCGTGGCCTGGACCGAGGCGCCGGAAACCATGCGCACCTTTGCCAAACAGCGGTTCCGTTGGGCCTTTGGAACGCTGCAATGTCTTTGGAAATACAGGGATATGCTGTTCAATACCCGTTATCGCTGGCTTGGTTGGTTCAGCCTGCCCTGTAACTGGTTCTTCAATATTTTCCTGGTTGCCATGGGCTCGGTGATCGACCTCATTCTGATCATCAGCCTGTTGATGAGCCCGGCAAACCTGATCCTGTATTTTTATTTCTGCGTGTTCCTGATCGCGGACCTGCTGCTCGCCGCAGTGGCCTGCCGGGTGGAACGCGAGCCCCTGGCCCAGGTTTGGCTTGTTCTGCCGATGCGGTTTATTTATCGGCCGGTTCTGAACTGGGTGGTCATCAAGTCCATTCTACGCGCTCTGAAAGGGGTCTGGGTGGGCTGGGGTAAACTCGACCGTACAGCTTCGGTCAACAAACATCTCCTTTCCAAAGGAAACAATCAGTGAAACTCAAAGTTCAGCACCGTTCCCGTTTTTTTATTTTCACTACCGTCCTTCTGTTTACGATTATTGCAGTGCTGGGGATCACACTGTTGCGCAGACCATCTGTAACCGCGTCCGCACCTCAGGAAAATGTCACTTTGACATCAGAGAGCAGCACGCAGAAGATGACGCTGGAATTTCCCAAGGATGGCATCTATTCCGGTGCCTATGTGGACTTTGGTGAAGGGGAATCCGGTGTCACGTATGACGCACTGACCAATTTTACCCAGATGACCGGGAAACACCTGGCCGTGGTCGCCTTTGGTAACTTCTGGGGTGATGAGGCTTTTCCCACCAAAACCCTGCATATTCTTGACGCCTACGGGGCGATACCCCTTATTTTCTGGTCTCCCTGGGACAAGCCCTACAACGAGGAAAAAAAAGTGCCGGACCGTTTCAGTCTGCGCAGCATTCTCGCCGGGCATTGGGACAGGTATATCGACTCCTGGGCCGATGCCGCCCGTGCTTATGGCAAGCCCATGCTGGTCTCGTGGGGACTGGAAATGAACGGCACCTGGTTTCCCTGGTCCGGGAAATATTACGGCGCCGGCAAGGTGATTGGCCACAAAAACGGGCAACCGCTGTATGAGGGGCCAGAGCTGTACAAACAGGCCTTTCATTACGTGGTCAACCGGGTACGGGCCCGCAAGGCGGACAACATCCTCTGGGGCTTCCATGTCAACAACTATTCCGATCCCATCAAACCCTGGAACCGTATTGCCAACTACTATCCGGGCAGTGACTATGTGGACTGGCTGGGTTTGAGCATGTACGGAAAACTCAGCAGCAACGAGGGGTGGGCCGAGTTTGAGGATATGATGCGTGAGCCGTATAATGAAATCGGTAAGCTGGATGCCAACAAACCGATTTTTCTGGCAGAATGGGGTGTGGGGGAATTCCCTCCCGGTGATAAGGCCGGGTTCATTACCCAGGCATTGACCCGGATCCCTGCCGAGTATCCGCGTGTGCGTCTGGCAGTCTTCTGGCATGAGCGCTGGGAAAACGGCAACGGCACCATCAGCAACCTGCGGGTCAATTCCTCGCCTGCAGCACTGGAAGCCTATCGAAAGGGTATCGCCGCGCCCTGCTGGATTGGCCAGCCAAAGTTTGCGCCGCGGCCATAATTCGAGTACCATCTGATAGACCTGCACAACTGCAGAAACGTGCCTCGCCGATAAAAATGGTTGTGCAGTAATAATCATGCAGTGACGGAGTAATTTTTGGTGCCGCTGAGAATAAAACC
>DAIODL010000336.1:0-2264 GCA_036746815.1 Desulfobulbus sp. | reverse complement strand
CGCATTGAAGTAATAAAGTCCCTTAAGAGTTTTTTGATGACCGGCCTCAGTGTCGGTCATTTTTTTTAGGAGATCCCGCTGATCGCTGCGTACCTGGCGGGGAAAGACAAGAAGCCCGCAGCCGCTTTTTCATAAAGTGGCTGCGGGCTTTTGCGTCTTGCGATGTATACTTGTACTGTCTGGTGGTTATGCTGGCCGTTTGCAGGCAAGGCTCTCGTTTTTTCAGGAGGCAGGTGTGCATATTGAGACAAAACTATTTGGAACGGTTGAGATTGGCGAAAACGCACCGTATATCCAGAAGATGATCCAGGTAAATGGACAGCCTGCACATTGCGGCCTCTATGTTACCGATGAGTTGGCGGGTGATGCTGCCAGCTGCCGCAAGATCGTTGCCTTGATCGATGAGCTTGATGCATTCGATACCAGGGCGCGGGAGATTATGCTTCAGGAGCTCACCCATGTGAATGCTTGCGTGATTGAATTTCTCGATCTGCACCTGGAGGAAGTTGAAGACGAAATAAAAGCCAAGCTGCAGGTTACGACGGTTGACCGCAAACTCCTGCTCGAACACCTTGATCTGCGGGCGATCGGATTTTTTCAGCCGGAAGGCGCGCTTGAAATGTGGCTTGATTACTGCCCCGGTGAGGATTTCAGCGATGAGCTGCTTGTGGTCAAGTTTAACGCAGAGGGTGAATGTATCGGTGTGAGGCAGGAAAGTTAGCGAAGCGAGGAGCCGCCTGGTGTCGTCTTGCCGGAGGCTTGTTTCCGCGAGCATGTGGCGAATCTTGTTTGTTCAGCACGTTGATATATTAAAAACCGTGATACCAGAGGTCCTCTGTTTTAGGCGCCACCTCGATGCCAGGGCCCCATGGGCAGGCGTCCCGTGGTTGAGGTGAAGTCAGCGGAAGAGAATGTGAACTGTCTGAGCGCAGCGAGTTTTCACATTCCCGCTGAGTTCGCGCCAACCACGGGGAAAACGCATGACCGGGGTGCCCTTGCTTTTGTTTCGTTTTCTTTGGGCAAGCATAGAAAACAAACTGGTGGTAGAAAAAATTGACAGTCCACATACAGGTACATTAAGTACAGACAGTTTGGTTGTAAAATCGTGGTCTGTTCCTGATTTACTTTTTATTATAACTTGATAGAAGGTCTTGGCTGGTTAAGTCGAAGTCGACTCCTTGCTCAAATGTAGGGAGATCATGCAGAACTGCAGATTAACTTGTAGACGTCATTATTGAGTATGAATATCAACCCAAGACAAATGAGCATTGTTGCCCTACTCCTAGTTGCCACCTCCGGCGTATTGACTAGCTTAGTTGTACATCGTGACCGGCTTTGGAGGGCTATTTCGTCGCCGATCCTCATTGACGTTGTGATTGCCTCGACTCCGTCTGGAGCCACGACCTATATTGATGGTATTTTATCTGGCAAGACTCCACTCAAAATAGCGATCCAGCAAGGGCAGCACAGTGTGGAACTGAAAAAAAGAGAGTTTCAGGATACCTCAAAGGCGTTTTTCGCTGCTTATACGGTCCGGGAAGGATATGGTGAGCCGTTGCGTGAGATCAATATCGAAATGAAACCTCTTGGTCCAGCTATTATTTCGGCGGCCACACCGATCACTCCAAAGCAACCCCAATCCGAGCCGAAATCTGCATTTGCTCCCGCTACTGTTGCCGATTCTCAAATACGCAAGGATATACGCGAACTCAGAGCAATGATCATGGCAAATCCCGGAGAGGCTGTTACGGTCAAGGCCCTTCAGGATCGCGTTCGTTTGCAGAATGATGAAGTTAAGTCATTACGTGACGATGTCCGAGAGGTCAAGGAGCAGTCAAGATTATTTATCGGAGCGCTTGTTACGGTTCTATTGGGCGTGTTTGCTGCTGTCATTGCTGTTTTTGTGGCTGTATCAAAGAAAGCATAATACCAAACAAGTCCTTCGACACGGATGCACAAGTGAGCGTTTTCGCTTCTGTAAGGTTGAAAATGTAGGTTTTTCCCCCATTTCCCCTGTTCATTTTCTTTGCGTGCCCAAAGAAAACGAACCAAAAGAAAGGGCACCCCTGCCAGGCTTATCTCCCGTGTTGCACGACAACCAGCGGGAATGGCCAAACTCGCTTCGCTCAGACAGTGTCCATTCCTTTTCGCTGGTTGCCGCACAACACGGGCGCCTGACAACGGGGTGAGCCCTCAGAAATGATACAGTTCTTCTTTGATTAGATGGTCTATTAACTTCGTGCTGTTGCCCAGCTTATGGGAAG
>DAIODL010000335.1:0-2265 GCA_036746815.1 Desulfobulbus sp. | reverse complement strand
GCTGGTCCATTTCTGCGTGCGCTGGCTGGTGCTGCCTTTTATTGGACTCGTGGGCGCGGCCTTCTGGTATCGCACGGCCCTGCCGCCGGAACTGCAGGAAGTGGTGTTTCACCACATGCCTTCCATGCGACCCTTTTTCGAGGGCATGCTCATCGGTGCCCCGGTGCTGGTACTGGCCGGACTCATTCTGATGCTGCGGATGCCCGTAGCCTTCAGCAGGCTGCTGGCCCTGGTGCTCCTGGTTATCGGTCAGTTGTACATAGGCTGTTTTGAAAGCATCCGTGAAGGTGCCCGGCGTCCGTACATTATCCGCGATGTCATGTATTCCAATGCCATCTGGAAAAAAGATCTGGATCGCATCCAGGAAGAGGGGGTGCTGACCCATGCCAGGTGGGTGAAGAATCACAGCATTACCAGGGAAAATCGTATGGAGGCAGGGCATGAACTGTATAACCTCCTCTGCCTCTCCTGCCACTCGATAAACGGCCCCATACGGGACATTAAACCGTTGACCCGCAATTTCACCCCGTCTGGCCTTGATGCCATGATCAACGGTATGCACATTTTTTATCCGGTAATGCCGCCCTTTGCCGGGAACGATGCGGAGCGCAATGCCTTGGCCACCTATATTGCCACAGGTCTGGATGGCCGTCAGGATCCGCAGCCGGTCAAAATCACTCCCAAAACCGTGGAACTGCCTGCCTTTGATCAGGAAAAAGCTCCCTACGTGCTGGTTGCCTGGAGTCCCATGGGCATGCGGCGGGTGGCCGAGGTGCCGGGAATCTTGTCCCTGCTGCCACCGAAAAGTGAGCTGCGGGCCCAGTTAATCAAACGCGGCGAAAGCCCGGAACTGATCAGCCAGGGCGTGCATGTTACCTATGTGCCGGATAACGGCCAGCCTGCTGATGTCACTCTGCAGGGCGAAATGCTGGCCGAAGATGATGTCTTTGTGTCACCGGACATTGCCGCACGCCCGCAACCGGGACAGGATCCGTACCTGATGCTGCGGGTGGAGGCAAAGGACGAACAGGGCACACTCCTGGCCACGACCAGGGTGGTGCTGCCGGTGTCTGCCGAGGTGGGCTGCTCCTCCTGTCATGGCGACTCGCCCGAACTGCATGGTCAGCCCGGTCTGGGCAGGGAAACAGCGCTCAACATCCTGGCCAAGCATGATCAGTTGAGCCACACGAAGTTGATGGAGCAGGTTCGGGGCGGCACCATGGTGCAGTGCCGGAGCTGTCACGAGGATTCCCAGTTTAAGGCCAAGGGCATGGGCGAGCGGCTTAATCTGTCCGCCGCGGTGCACGGTTTTCATGCCAATTACATCAAGGGGCAGGGCGCGGAAACCTGTGCATTCTGTCATCCCTCATCAAACACCGGCAGCACCCGTATGTTGCGCGATCTGCATGCCAACATTGTGGGTATGAACTGCACCAACTGTCATGGAACGCTTTCCGATCAGGCGCTGGAGCTGTTGAAGCGTGAGTTGCAGGCGGGCAAACACCAGGCGCAGTCCCTGATGCAGCGGCTGGTGCCGCACGCGGTAACCTCGGTGGAAGAGGTGAAGCCGCGTGCCCCCTGGGTTCAGGAGCCTGACTGTCTGCACTGCCACACCAAGTTTCAGGCGCCGGAAACCGATACCCTGGTGCAGTCGTGGACTGCTGATGCCAAGGGGCTGTATCACAACCGTACCGATGAATCCGGGCGGGTGGCTTGCGCTTCCTGTCATTCCAGCCCGCACGCGGTGTACCCGGCGGAAAATCCCTATGGCGAGCAGCTGGATGTGATGCAGCCGCTGCAGTATCAGGGCAACCATCTGCCCATGGGCTCGAACCGTAACTGCAAGGTATGTCACACCGTGGATATGGCGGATGAAATGCATCACCCGAACAGTCTGCGTGACTTTCGCAACCAGTAACAGCGGCGGCGCAGGGGCAATGTCGCTGGTGAAGAGGGATGTGCCATGGTGAAGGTGCTGGTGCTGTGGACTCTGTGGTGCATGCTGCACAGCCTGCTCATCACCAGCACGGTGCGGCAGTGGATCGAACACCGGGGCGGCATCTGGGCCGGCCTGTACCGCATGGTGTATATCGGGGTGGCGGTGACCACCCTGCTGCCCCTTCTTGTGTACACAGCCTTACTGTCCCAGCATCTGCTTGCTGCTCCGCCCCTGTGGGTGCGGGCTGTGCAGGTGGTGCTCGGACTGTATGCGCTGCTCACGTTCGTGGGCGGCGCGCGCGCCTATGACATCCCTTTTTTCCTGGG
>DAIODL010000334.1:0-2286 GCA_036746815.1 Desulfobulbus sp. | reverse complement strand
CTTTCCGGTCTTGGCTGCGGCGACCAGCAGATCGGTCTGACGGCAGAGAAAGGCGGGGATCTGGAGCACATCCAGGTAATCAGCCGCCATTTCCGCCTGCACAGGTTCGTGGACATCCGAGACCACCGGCACCCCGATCTCCTCGCGCAGGCTGCCGAGGATGCGCAGTCCCTTTTCCGGGCCCGGACCACGGAAGGAGTTCAACGAGGTGCGATTGGCCTTGTCAAAAGAGGCCTTAAACACATAGGAGATGCCGAGCCGGCTGGTGATGGCCTTCAGCTCAGTTGCCACCTCGCGGGCCAGTTCGGCGCTCTCAAGCACGCAGGGGCCGGCAAGCAGCAGGAGCGGCGCGCCGGGTCCGACCACGATGGGGCCGGATGGCGTAGGCTGGATGCAGACACTGTTCATGGATTATTTTTTGCCCGCGCTGTTTTTGTAGTCGATCGCGGCCTTGATAAAGGCCTGGAACAACGGCTGCGGGTGCATGGGCTTGGACTGGAATTCCGGATGGAACTGGCAGCCCAGAAACCAGGGATGACCGGCAAGCTCGACAATCTCCACCAGCTCTCCATCGGGTGAGGTACCGCTGACAATCAGTCCCGCTTCCTCCAGCTGCTTCCGGTAAGCGTTGTTGAATTCATACCGGTGCCGGTGGCGCTCGCTGATCTCCTCTTTCCCGTAAGCAGCCGCGGCCAGGGTGCCCGGTTTGATTTTGCAGGGATAGGCGCCCAGTCGCAAGGTGCCGCCCATGTTGGAATGCTCGTCACGTGTTTCTATTTTGCCGGTGCGGAAATCAAACCACTCGGTCATGAGATAGATCACCGGGTTCGGTGCATCGGCATCGAATTCCACGGAGTGCGCGCCTTGTATTTTTGCTATGTTACGGGAGAATTCGACAACAGCCAGCTGCATGCCCAGGCAAATACCGAAAAAAGGAATCTTGCGCTCGCGGGCATAGGTGACGGCCTTGATCTTACCCTCCATGCCGCGGCTGCCAAAGCCGCCCGGTACCAGGATACCGTCGCAGCCGGCGAGCTTTTCGTCGTCCGAGCCGTCTTCCAGCCCTTCGGCGCTGATGTACTGCAGCTTCACCTTGGCTTCATTGGCAATACCGCCATGCACCAGGGCCTCGTGCAGGCTCTTGTAGGATTCCGTGAGATCGACGTATTTTCCGGTGATACCGATGGTGACCTCGGTTTTTGGATTTTTGATCCGTTTGACCAGCCGTTCCCATGGCTCCAGGTTGGGCGACCCTGTCCAGATGCCCAGTTTCTCAAGAATGCGATCGTCTGCCCCTTCCTGGCGGAACTTCAGTGGCAGCTCGTAGATGGAGGCCACATCCTCGGCCGCGATGACCGAATTTGCATCCACGTTACAGAAGAGCGCGATCTTTTTCTTGAGTTCGCTCGTGAGCGGAACCTCGCTGCGGCAGAGCAGGATGTCTGGCTGGATGCCCGAGGCCAGCAGTTCCTTCACCGAATGCTGGGTGGGTTTGGTTTTGACCTCGCCCGCGGATTTGATGTAGGGCACCAGGGTGACGTGGATGAACAGGGTGTATTCCTTGCCCAGATCGGTACGCAGCTGGCGGATAGCCTCAATGAAGGGTAAGCCTTCGATGTCGCCCACCGTGCCGCCGATCTCGACGATGGCCACATCCGCGGTGCCGTCGAGCTGCAGGACAGCTTCCTTGATTTCGTCGGTGATGTGCGGAATCACCTGCACCGTGCCGCCCAGGTACTCGCCGCGGCGTTCCTTCATGATCACCGAGTAGTAGATGCGGCCTGAGGTGTAGTTATTCGGCTTGCCCATGATGGCATGGGTAAAACGCTCGTAGTGCCCCATGTCCAGATCGGTTTCAGCGCCGTCGTTGGTGACGTACACCTAGCCGTGCTGGAAGGGGTTCATGGTCCCTGGATCCACGTTTATGTAGGGGTCGAGCTTCTGGAAAGTGACTGTCAGTCCCCGCGCTTCAAGAAGCGTGCCGATGGAGGCGGCGGAAAGCCCCTTGCCCAGGGAGGAGAGCACGCCTCCGGTGATAAAAATAAATTTCGTTTTTTTACTTAAGGAAGCTTTCATACCGTCACCTTGCTGGCACTGGGAAAAAAAGAGAAAGGCAGCCAGGCTGCCTGCATGTGGTCGGGAAAAAACTATACCCTATCAGGTGCGGAATGACAAGCCCGGCATCTTTTTGTGGAAATTATGTAATATCTTGATTTTGCTTGAGAAAGAAAAGGACGGGTCAGGCGGCGCTTGCGGCCGTGCTGCTCCACAGGGCTTTGACTATTG
>DAIODL010000333.1:0-2301 GCA_036746815.1 Desulfobulbus sp. | reverse complement strand
CGCTCTGGAAGTTGACGTGGCCATCGTTGGTGGCGGACCATCAGGTCTGGTGGCTGGCTACTATCTGGCCAAGGCCGGGAAGAAGGTGGCCATGTTCGACCGGCGTCTCTCCATTGGCGGCGGTGTGTGGGGCGGTGGCATGATGTTTAACGAGGTGGTGGTGCAGGATGAAGGAAAAGCCATACTGGATGACCTGGGCTTTACCGCTCGGCCCTTCCAGCCGGGCTACTTTGTGCTGGATTCCGTTTATCTCGCATCCGGCCTGGTGTTTAAGGCTGTATCTGCCGGGCTTAAAATTTTCAACCTGGTATCCATGGAGGATGTGGTTATCAAACAGAACCGCGTAGCCGGCCTGGTGCTCAACTGGGGCTGCATTGAAACACTGAAATGGCATGTGGATCCGCTGACCCTGCATTCCAGCTACGTGCTTGATGCCACCGGACATCCGGCAAATGTCACCTCAGTGCTGGTGCAGAAGATGGGCGTGCGTCTCAATACCCCCACCGGCGGCGTGGTTGGCGAGAAATCCATGGAAGCGGAAACCGGTGAAATGGATACGGTGAACAATTCCCGGGAGGTGTATCCCGGCCTGTATGTGAGTGGCATGGCGGCCAATGCAGTCTTTGGCGGCTATCGCATGGGCCCGGTTTTCGGCGGTATGCTGCTTTCCGGAAAGAAAGTGGCTGATGAACTGATTGGCAAACTCGGCTGATTGTAACGCAGAAGTTGCAGTAAAACCGTCCTCCCCCGCAATCCTTGGGAGGGAAGGGGGAGGACGGCCTTATGCAAAAATGTCATTCAGGACGCCGATTGTGGCGCTGGTTGCAGCATCACCTTGGCCTCATCCCAGCCACGTCCTGCCAACTGGCCGCAGGCAGCGGAAATATCGTCGCCGCGGCTGGTGCGGATAAACACTGTATATTCCTGGTCTCTCAGTATTTTCTGGAAAGCGAGCACACGTTCCGTGCTGGGGCTGCGGAACGTTTTGTCATCTGTCGGGTTTACCGCCAGCAGATTGATTTTGCAGGGTACTGGACGCAGCAACTCGGCCAGTTGCCGCGCATCCGCGTCGCTGTCGTTGATCCCCTCCAGCAGTGTGTATTCAAACATAATCCGTTTACGCCGCTTCTGACGATAGGTACGACAGGCCTCAATCAACGCTTCAATGGAATAGCGATTGTTGATGGGCATGAGCTTGCTGCGCATGACATCGTTCACCGCATGCAGGGAAACCGCCAGATTAACATCCGTGCGTTCGCCCAGTTCCCGCATCTGCGGCACCAGCCCGCAGGTGGACACCGTGATGCGGCGGTTGGAAAAATCAAGTCCGCGCTGCTCGGTGAGGATGGAGATGGCGGCCAGCAGGTTATCGAAATTGGCCAGGGGCTCACCCATACCCATGAACACGATGTTGGTCGGCGGCCGCTGACCGTCTGCCAGCGCCCAGTCACGAACCGCGCACACCTGGTTGATGATTTCCGCAGTTGTGAGATTGCGCTTGAAGCCCATGGTTCCGGTGAGGCAGAAACGGCAACCCATGGCGCAGCCCACCTGGGACGACACGCACAGGGTGTTGCGGTCCTCCTCGGGCATCATCACTGACTCGATAATATGGCCGTCAAAGAGCCGAAAACCGAATTTCACCGCTCCGTCACGGGAACGCTCAATCATGGCCTCGTTAAACCGGCTGATATAGGCGTTTTTCGCCAGTATCGCCCGAAATTCCTTGGCCAGATCGGTCATCTGCTCAAACTCGGTCACGCCCGGCCGGTAAATCCAGGCGAGAATCTGCCGGCCGCGAAAAGCTGGCTGTCCCAGAGATTCAACATAGGCGATCAGCTGATCCTGAGGCAGGTTTTTGAGATCAGTGAGCGGGGTACTTTCTTGCATCTTTTTCCCAATAGAGCATCGCGTCTTGGCGATATTTTTTCTTATAAACCGCGAAAGCAGTCAGGCGTGAGCGGCAGTGTGCCAGCCAGGGCCTGGTCAATGGTACAGAGCATCTGATCTTTATCCCGTGGCAGCCTTCCACTCAAGGAAAAATAATTGGAGGCGTGATTTGCGTAAAATTGCGTGCGGTGTTCGCGCAGTCCAGCCAGCAGGGTACGCAATTCCAGAAACAGTCCTTTTTGGTCGGGCAGGACAAAGGCTCCGCGCATATACTCCTGGTAAAGCGGCGTATTCGGGAGCAGCATGAGCGTGAGCACCGCGATCTGGTGAGGCTGCATCTGGTTGAGCGTGTCAGCCGTTGCCTGTGCGTGTGCCAGGGACTGCTCAATACCCGCAATACCCAGCAGACAG
>DAIODL010000332.1:0-2303 GCA_036746815.1 Desulfobulbus sp. | reverse complement strand
CGCCAACTCCGGCAAGCCTCAGACAAAGGGCTTCCTGCAAACCATCAAGGATTTTATTCGGCCCCCAAAAAAGGATGATATTCGTTCCGAAGAAGCCAAAAAACAGATCATTCTTGATCAGTCCATTGCGAAATTTAATAAGCTTTTCACCGCCACCCCGGTCCGCAACAGTGAGCTGATTGACATCAGTTTTACCTCCCCCTCACCGGCCTTAGCAGCAGAAGTGGCGAACACCGCCATGAAAGAGTTCATTAACATGCACATGGACAGTAAGGTGCACAGTTCGGAGAATGCGGCCAAGTTTCTCGAGCATCAGATTGAGGCCGCCCAGATCAAACTGGAAAAATCGGAGATGGCATTACAGAGTTTTGCCAGGAAAATCGGGATAGTGTCTCTTGATTCAAAAACAAATCTCATTTTACGCCAGCTTGAGGAACTCAATGATGCCCTGGCCAAGGCCAAGGCCACGCGTGTCAGCCTGGAGGGGAAGTACCAGCAGGTGGTCACCGGGCACTCCGTTAATCTCAGCCAGATGGTGGAAAATCCGCTTATCCAAAATCTCAAGCAGGAGTACGCCTCTTTGTTTGCCCAGTACCAGCAACTGGGGCAAACGTTTAAACCGGCATATCCGCAGATGCAGCAGCTGAAAAGCAAGATGGACCAGATCAATGCACAAATCCATACGGAAGAAAATGCCATTATTGATTCCATCCGCAATGACTATGAAACCGCTTTAAAGTCGGAAAAGTATCTTGCCAAACGGACTGAAGAGCAGAAACAGTTGGCCATGGGTATGCAGGAAAAAGCCACCCAGTATAAAATTCTCGACCGTGAGGTGGAGACGAATAAATCCATCTATCAAAGTCTGCTGGAGCGCGCCAAGGAGATTGAAGCCACGGTGGGTGCGGCGGTGACCAATATCCAGATTGTTGATGTGTCCCGGCCGCCACTGCATCCAGACTCACCCAAGGTGAGACGCAATCTTTTATTGGGACTTGTTCTGGGACTTGTGGGCGGTGTGGGCGCGGCGTTCCTGTTGGAATACTTTGACGACACCATCAAGAGTGCCGATGAAATGGAGGAGCGGTTCGGGATTCCGGTGCTCGGCCTCATTCCGTTTGATAAGAAAGCGGCTGAGAGCGGAACCTCCATAGCCACCAAATTTTATACGGACCCGCGGTCGCCGGTAGCCGAGGCTTTTCGTACCACCATGACCGCCGTTCGCCTGGCGGTTGCCGATGATCCCCCGAAAACCATTCTGTTCACCAGTATCCTGCCGGAGGCTGGGAAAAGCACCCTTTCCAGTAATGCCTGTCTTTCGTATCTGGCCGATGATGAAACCTGCCTGCTCATTGATGCGGATCTCAGAAAGCCGTCTCAACATAATACCTTCAGCAAGGGGGTGAAAGGGCAGGGGTTGTCTTCCGTGCTCACCGGCATGGCCAGCCTTTCTGACGTGATTGTCAAAACGGAATATCCGGGGCTGGATTTTATCAGCTGCGGCCCGCTCCCACCAAGCCCAGCGGAACTGATTTCTTCCAAGCGCATGCGACAGCTGCTGGCGACCCTTGCCCAGCAGTATGACCGGGTCATTGTGGACAGTCCCCCCTACCAGGGGTTTGCTGAAATCCTGGTTCTTTCCCATATGGTGGACGGCGTTATCCTGGTTACCGTCGAGGGGGTGACTCCACGTGAAGGCGTTAAACAGTTCAGACGCACCATCACCGATGTCGGCGGCCGAATTCTTGGCACCATTATCAACAAATCAGGAAGAAGGAAGGGATACGGTGCCTATGGTGGCTACAAATATTATTCCTATCAGTATAACTACAGTTATGGCAAGGATCAGGAGCATAAAAGCTGAGCCATGAATCAGCTGCGCGGACACCGGGGGGTACGGCTGTTTTATTTTTGTGCCTTGATTGCACTTGCCGTGTTCCAGCTACAGTATGCGTTCCGTATGCAGGAAAATTTTATTGGGCAGGCCAGCAGCTCGAATACAAATGATCCGCAACTCCTTACCGATGCAGCCAGAAAACTGCATCTCCTGCAGGCTGATCAGGCGGGAGCGAAAAAACTTCTTGACCGGGCCCTGGTTACCAACCCCTGCTGCATACCGGCATGGCTGACACTGGCCGAACTTTTCAATGATACCGGGAAAAAAGAGGCGGCAGACGTGGTACTCGGCTACACTGCCAGCCTGACGAAAGACATCAACCGATATCGCTGGGAGGAGGCGCTCACCGCCTACCAGATGGGTAGAAAAGATATTCTCGCAAAAGACCTGCGCTACATTATTGCCA
>DAIODL010000331.1:0-2313 GCA_036746815.1 Desulfobulbus sp. | reverse complement strand
CCGATGTTGTAGGCAGACAGCCGGGTGGGGACGCCCAGTTCCTCAAAGAAATTTTTGGTTTTTGCAATGGCGGCCGCGATGCGTTCCGCTTCCGTCCCTTTCCGTATATCCCAGACCCGCTCACCAAACTGCAGCAGCTTGGCGGCCTTTTCCTGCGCGCGCACGGTCCACAGGGCAGGCATGACGATGGCCAGCGTTTTGGCGTGATCGATACCGAACATGGCGGTCAATTCATGGCCGATCATGTGGGTGCTCCAGTCCTGGGGTACACCGGCGCCGATCAGGCCGTTGAGTGCGTTGGTGGCGCACCACATCAGGTTGGCGCGGGCATCGTAATCCGTGGGGTTATCCAGGGTGGTCCTGCCGATTTCAATGAGCGTGCGGAAAATGCCTTCCGCGGTGCGGTCCTGAAAGCGGGCATCGGCCGGGATGGTCACATACTGCTCGGCGGTGTGCACAAAGGAGTCGACAATGCCGTTGGCCACCTGGGTGCGGGGCAGGGTGAAGGTGAGGGTGGGGTCGAGCAGCGAAAAACGCGGGAACACCAGGGGATCGGAAAAAACGTATTTACCCCCTTCATGGCTGATGACAGCGCCGCAGTTCATCTCCGAACCGGTGGCGGGCAGGGTGACCACGGTGCCGAGCGGGAGCGCCTCGGTAAAGTGGAGTTGTTTTTGGCGGGAATAGAGGACATTCTCGCCCGGACCAGCATGTTTGCTGGCAAGGGCGATGAATTTGGTGCCGTCCATAACTGAGCCGCCGCCTACGGCGAGCAGAAAATCAATTTGTTCCGCGCGTACCACCTCGACTGCCCGCATCAGAGTGGTGAAGTGGGGATTGGGCTCAATACCGCCGAACTCCACGACCTGACGTTTGCCAAGCGCCTCGCGTACCTTATCAATTGTGCCGTATTTTTTGGCACTTCCGCCGCCATAAAGCACCAATACCTTCGCTGATGCCGGGATGAGCCGGTCCAGCCGGGCAAGACTGTCCTTTCCAAAAACAATACGGGTGGGGTTGTAGTATTCAAAGCGCATCATGGGAAAACTCCTTGGTTGTTGAAAACCGTGTCTTTCATTGGCCCGCAAGGCCTGTGTGCAAACTACAATAAGAAGGAATCAGTCCTGTGTCAGGTGCTGCTGTAACTGTTGTGCCACAGACACCGGTGTCGCTGACCCGAGGCTGGCAGGCAGACTGTTCAGGAAAATCAGCACGACCCCGCCCACAATGACCACCAGATTGGCAGCCATGGAAAGGCCGTGCAGTTTACGGAACTGCACACGGTATGGATCATCTTTGGGGATAGTGTCAAACGAGGCGATGTGCTGTTTCAGGGCGGCCGCCCTGGGTTCGACCACAAAAGCCTGGGTGGCTGTGAGCAGCAGCATTACGAGAAGAATTATTATGGCGGGCAGGGCAAAACGCCCCCGGAGGATCAGCCGGCACAAAAGCGCCACCGCTCCGCAGCATAGTCCCCAGCGAAAATACCCGGGGAACAGCAGCCCAACCACCATGCCGGCCATGTCCCGGGAGCAGGCGGAAAAAAGTTTTGGCGTCAGTACAAAGGTGAACAGGGCAGCACCCCCGAGCCATAGGGTGATGGCCAGGGAATAACAGAAATTCAGCAGAACAGACATGGCATACCTCAAAATGATTCATTCGTAACACGGCGGAGCGTGTACTGGTACATGGTAAAAAGCCTGTGCCGGAATTCGCTTCACCGCTTCAGAATTTTTTGGAAAAGCAAAAGTAAGGAAACGGGAAAATTATGCGTATGCGTGCCAGACGGCCTAGTATTATACCATGGCAGAAAGAATTATTATTGGAAGTAGAATAAATATTTGCTTTTTTCAGCGGGGAGTTTGTGGAACGCCGTACAATCGCTGCGAAACATCAAGGCAATGATGACGGTGGATTTTCCGGCCCTCTGCTCCTGATAAAAGCGAATGTTTGTAGACACGCATGTGGTGCACAAGATGTATTTCTTTATGGAGGTGTGTGATGAAAAAATTATGTGCAGTCCTGCTTGCCCTGTTTTTGCTTCCTGCCGTTAGTTTTGCAGCCCCTGGTCCGAGGGGTTTTGGTGGAGGGTTTCATCCGCCTGTCAGTGGTCCGCATTTTGGCGGTGGACCCCGGGGACATTGGGGCGGTCATGGCTATTATCGTGGTGTCGGCTGGTGGCCATGGGCGGTTTTGGGGGGATTGGTCGGTGCCGCCGTACTCGCTCAGCCGCGCGTGTATTACGGCTCTCCTGCGCAGCCGCTGTGCCGGTACAGTTATAATGTGTACGACAATTATGGTCGCTTCATGTAC
>DAIODL010000330.1:0-2319 GCA_036746815.1 Desulfobulbus sp. | reverse complement strand
CCGGTGTCCAGATAGGTGAAAAACAGTTTGGTGGCCAGAATGCGTGATACGGTGGATTTTCCACCACCGGAAGGTCCGTCAATGGTAACGATGCGCTGCATGGTGCTGATCATGGGAGTGTTGTCCTTGCAAAGGGCTTAGTGGATATAACCCAGTTCGTTCAGGCAATCCGCCAGGGCCTGGACGAATCGCTGGTTCTCCGCCTGCGTACCCACGGTGATGCGGATGAAGCCAGGATAGCCATAAGCCTTCATGGAGCGCACGATCACTCCCTTGTAGAGCATGGCGTCGAACAGCCGGGTGGCGTCACCCTTGACATCAATCAGGAAAAAATTGGTGTGCGAGGGATAGGCGGTACACCCCAGCTTTTCTACCTCGCGGCTCATCCATTCTCTCCCTTCGCGGGTGCCATTCAGGGTTTTTTTATAGTGCTCCAGGTCACCAAGCGCCGCCAGTGCCCCAACCTGGCCCGGCAGATTGATGTTGAAGGGCTGGCGCACCCGGTGCAACAACCCCGCAATCTCCTTGTGCATGACGCCAAAACCCACGCGCAGCCCGGCCAGGCCGAAGGCCTTGGAAAAGGTGCGCAGGCCCACCACCGCGGGAATACCCTCCGGATGGCGGATATACTTGATTACGTCGATGCGCTGGTCCGGATCGGCAAAATCAACATAGGCCTCATCAAGCACCACAATCACCGTCTCCGGCAGGGCGCGCAGAAAGGCATCGAACTCCTCGCGGTTGAACAGGGTGCCGGTGGGGTTGTTGGGGTTGTCCATGAAGATGAGCCGGGTACGGTCGTTCACCGCGGCCGCGATGGTCTGCAGGTCATGTTTCATGTTTTTCAGGGGGATGACCATGTTTTCCCCGCCACGCACCTGTACGAACTTCTGATACATCAGAAACGAGGGGTGACTGGTGATAACCCGGTCGCCGTCGTCCACAAAGGCCTTGACCAGAAATTCGATGAGCTCGTTAGAACCGTTACCGAGCACCACTTCCTCAGGCATAGACCCCATCCATTTTGCCAGTGCTTCGGTGAGCGCAAAGCTTGCGCCATCGGGATAGCGGTGCAGGTCGTTAAGCATGCCCTGGATAGCGGCTACCGCTTTTGGGGACGGGCCCCAGGCGTTTTCGTTGGATGCCATCTTGATGGCGTTTTTCACCCCGTACTCACGCTCGAGTTCGTCCACGGGCTTGCCGGGGACATAGGGGACAATGGCTGCGATGTGTTGAGGGATAGGAAGCTGCATAATCAAACGATCACTGGTTTTTTGCCGGTTACGCCGGCGCGCTGTTCAAGATTGTAAGCGGCGCGGAAGAGGTGTTCCTCGTCAAAATGTGCGGCCTGCATCTGCATGCCGATGGGCAGCCCCTGGCTGCTGAATCCGCAGGGCACCGACATGCCGGGAATACCTGCCAGGTTGGCGGACAGGGTTAGGATATCGGAGAGATACAGGGCCAGCGGGTCGCCGGCCTTTTCGCCGATCTTCCAGGCCGGGGTAGGCGCCACCGGAGAGACCATGACATCGCATTTTTCAAAGGCCCTGGCGAAATCGTCCTTGATCAGGGTGCGCACCTGGGAGGCCTTCTTGTAGAAGGCGTCGTAATACCCCGAGGAGAGCGCGTAGGTGCCGATGAGGATGCGTCGCTTGACCTCGTCGCCAAATGCCTGGGAGCGGCTTTGCCGGTACATGTCAATAAGTGATTCCGCGGACTTGTCGCGGAATCCGTAGCGCACGCCGTCAAAGCGCGCCAGGTTGGCGCTGGCCTCGGCCGGGGCGATGAGGTAGTACACGGCCACGCAGTAGTCCGTGTGCGGCAGGCTGACCTCCACGATCTCGGCGCCCGCGTCCTTGAGCATGGCGATACCGCCGCGCACGGCTTTGTCCACCTCCGGATCGAGCCCCTGGCCGAAATATTCGGCGGGCACGCCGACGCGCATGCCCTGCAAGCCTTCCTTGAGCGCATCCGTGTAATCCGGCACCGCCAGCTTGATGGAGGTGGAATCCAGCGGATCATGGCCGCTGATGGTGTTCATCATCAACGCGCAGTCGCGCACGTCCTTGGTCAGCGGGCCCACCTGGTCAAGGGAGGAGGCAAAGGCCACCAGACCGTAGCGGGACACGCGACCATAGGTCGGTTTCATGCCCACGGTGCCGCACAGCGAGGAGGGCTGGCGGATGGAGCCGCCGGTATCCGAGCCAAGGGAAGCGAAACATTCATCCGCCGCCACCGCCGCGGCCGATCCGCCGCTGGAGCCACCGGTCACATGATCAAGCTGCCAGGGGTTATGCGGGGTGTGGAAGGCGCAGTTTT
>DAIODL010000329.1:0-2329 GCA_036746815.1 Desulfobulbus sp. | reverse complement strand
ACCATGGAGCCGGTGAAGGTGACCGCGCCGATCACCACTGACAGCACCGCGATAATGGCGATCGTCAGCTCCATGTTTCGGTGCTGATGATATTCACTCCACGCCAGAAGCAGACTGGACAGGCCGCCAAATCCGTTGAACAGAGCCACCATCTGTGGCATGTTGGTCATTTTCACTGCATAGGCGCCCGCAGTACCGATAATGGTGCCGATGATGATACCCACCAGAATCCAGCGGTAATCCATGCCCTGATCAAGCAGGGTGGCCACCACCGCAATAAGCATGGCCAAAGCAGACAACAAATTGCCGCGCCGTGCTGTTGCCGGCGAACCAAGCATCTTGAGCCCCAACACAAACAGGGCCGCTGACACCACATACACAAAGTTGGTCCCCACCTCATCCAGCGTGAAATTATGGAGCCATACCATCAGGTGATGCCACATCATTGCGCACCTCCCTTATCCTTCTTTTTAAACATGGCCAGCATCCGGTCTGTGACCATGTAGCCGCCCACCACGTTGATGGTAGCCAGGATAACGGCCAGTGTACCCAGAAAAACGGTGAACCCGTGATGCGAGAGTTTCATGGCGGCCAGCGCACCCACCAGGGTAATGCCTGAGATGGCATTGGAACCCGACATCAATGGTGTGTGCAGGATGGACGGCACCTTGGAAATCAGTTCAAAACCGAGAAAAATCGCCAACATAAAAATAAAGGTCAAATAGACGGCAGTCATCGCGCCCCTCACTTGTTGATGATACTTTTGTACATTTCACTGAACAGGGCGCCATCATGCGTTACCAGGGCACCCTTGATAATGTCGTTCTCCAGGTCGAGCTGGAAACTCCCCTGTTTCTTGTCCCAGAAATGCATGACAAAATTCCCGATATTGGCCGAGTACATCTGACTGGCGGTCAGTGGTACCTGGCCGGGCAGGTTGCCAAGCCCCACCACCTTGACGCCGCCGATGTCCACAACCTGCCCCAGAACCGAGCCTTCCACATTACCACCGGTTTCCACGGCCATATCAACGATGACCGAACCGGGCAGCATCTGGCTGATAATGGATTGATCCACAATACGCGGCGCGGGACGGCCAAAAAGCTGCGCCGTGGTGATGACAATGTCCGACTGGGCGCAGGCTTTGGCCATACCCTGCTTCTGCAGCTCCATCTGCTCGGGGGTCAGCTGAGTGGCATAGCCATCTTTGGTCTGGCCGGTTTCCCCGAGATTGACCTTCACAAACTTGGCACCCAGCGATTTTACCTGCTCTTCTACAACCGGCCGGGTGTCAAAGGCCTCCACACGGGCGCCCAGGCGGCGGGCCGTGGCAATGGCCTGCAGGCCGGCCACACCCACGCCGATGATAAACACTCGCGCTGGTTTGATAGTACCGGCGGGCGTGGTCATCATGGGCAGAATTTTGTTCAGGTGCGAGCAGCCGACCATCACGGAAACATAGCCCGCCAGATTGGCCTGGGAGCTGAGTACATCCATTTTCTGGGCCACTGTGGATCGGGGGATCATTTCCAGGCTCACGCCGTTGATGCCGGCAGCGACCATGGCATCCACCAGCCCGCGTTCCCGGAAGGGATCCAGGTAGCTCACGTGAATCGTGCCCCTGCGCATGAGCGGAATTTCCTCAATCGGCGGTTTATTCAGACGCAGAACAATATCCGCCTGTTCCAACATGGTTTTCCGATCCGTGCCGATGGTCGCTCCTACCGCACGGTAGGCCTCGTCCTCAAAACGGCAGGATGCACCGGTACCAGTTTCCACTACCACCTCGGCACCCAGTTTTACCAGGCGTTCGGCGGTCTCGGGAATCACCGGAACCCGGGTTTCTCCGGGATGCACTTCCTTCATCACGGCAATATTCATCGATAAACTCCTTGTACAGGGGCTTTCCCGCTGATGCGGGTTTACCCGGTTTGATGTACTGAAAAACTAAAGATGTGAAGGAGGACAACAACAGGCAACTATGGTGATGTTACCTGGGGAAAAAGTATGGCACGCTGCTAAAACTCCGTAAAGAGCAAAAGTGCATGCCATATTGCGGGGCAGTATCTTTCAGATGATATCAGGAGGTTTCCAACTGTTTGAGCAGACGCTCGTGAATGCCGTCAAAACCGCCGTTGGAAAGGATCACTACCACATCCCCGGATATGCATATGGGCACCAATGCTGCCAGAATGGCATCGGTATCAGCGTAGCATTGCGCATTTTTACCTAAAGCGCGCAAATCTTCGGCAAGTCTGGGAGAGGAGAACTGGTCTTCCAGGGGAACATTATCAAGGGGCACATGCGCACGCAGCATGATGACATCAGC
>DAIODL010000328.1:0-2336 GCA_036746815.1 Desulfobulbus sp. | reverse complement strand
CTTTTGATGTTGGATGATCGCATTCGGAGACTTGTGACCGGCGTGGTTCATAAGCTCATGAATGGCGCAGCTGCCGACGAACAGTTCCTTGCGCAGGTAAGTGCAGTCGTTATTCTGTTCTGCTGTGGCGGAACGGGATGGTATGGTGCGTTGAATGAAGGTCTGACCGGAGACGGCAGCATCCTCATCACAAAGTCCATTCTGGATTTTGTAACCGCCTGCATCTTTGGCTCGATTCTTGGAAAAATCGTTCCGACTCTCTGCATTCCGCAGGCTGTGATCTATGGCGCACTGTTTCTGGCGCAGTTCCCGGTGTATGCCAAAAAGGTGCTGGGCGGGGATGAGGGGGTGGTTACTCTGCTGCTGGCGGTGTTCACCGTGGGTATCGGCCTGGGTTCACTTCTCTGTGAGCGCATGTCCGGAAAACGGGTGGAGATTGGTCTGGTGCCGCTGGGCTCCATCGGCCTGACCCTGTTTGGCGCGGATCTGGCATGGGCCTCACCGCACACGCTGACGGCCGGCGCACCTTTGGGCATGAGCGTCCTGCTGACACACTTCGGCACCTGGCATGTGCTGTTTGATCTGGTCATGATCGGCATGTTCGGCGGTTTCTTCATCGTACCGCTCTATGCCCTGGTGCAGGTGCGCAGCGCCGCTGCCCACCGGGCCCGCATCATCGCGGCCAACAATATTCTTAACGCCCTGTTCATGGTCGTCGGCGCCCTGGCTGCGGCGGCCCTGCTCAACAGCGGATTGAGTATTCCCTGGCTCTTTGGCGTGGCCGCTCTCTGCAACGCGGCGGTTGCCCTGTACATTTACGGTTTGATTCCTGAATTTCTGCTGCGTTTTCTGGCCTGGCTTCTGGTACATGGCGCATACCGGCTACGCATCGATGGTGAAGAAAACATTCCGGAAAACGGTCCCGCTGTTTTGGTGTGTAACCATGTGAGCCTGGTGGATGTACTCATCATCATGAGCGCATCTCCCCGTCCCATCCATTTTCTCCTGGATCCCCGCTACTTCCGGCTGCCCCTGACGGGCCGCCTTTTGCGGCGCTGCGGTGCCATTGCCCTGAGCGACACCCCGGATCAACCCGCAGATTCCCGGGCCATTGACCAGGCAAAAGCGGCACTGGCACAGAACGAGGTGGTTGCCCTCTTCCCCGAGGGCGCACACACACCGGATGGCAACCTGCAACCCTTCAATGCGCTTGCCAAGACACTGACCACGGGGACCGCAATTCAGGTCATCCCCATGGCACTCAGCGGACTCTGGGGCAGCTTCTTCTCACGCATCGATGGCGCACCGCTGAAGCGTCCCTTTCGCCGGGGCTGCCGCTCTTCCATTGCCCTGCACATCGGCAGGCCATTAACAGGTGGCGAGGCAGACGCAGAGCAACTCCATGCTGCGGTTGCTCACCTTGTACAGAAAAAAGAGTAAACCTTGCTAGATGCGCACAAAGGCGTACAGGATATAACTAAAGGGTACCTTGAATTATAAGATTTTTTATTCAGGGTCAAGGCATGCGAAAAAAATTACCGCGGGCATATGTATAATATTCCGAGGATAATTTTTTGAGCATAACGCAGAGACTGGGCAAAAAAGCAATCATTCAAGATAGCCTAAAGACGCCCGTGGCGGAGGATGGACACCAAGAGCCAGAAGCCCATGATACCAGCGACGAGAAACCCGACCAGACCGATCACGGGAATCTGATGCCAGAGAGGAGGGATGCCCGAGAGGATAATAAGGGAACTGCCCACGATGAGTGCGGCCAAAACTATGGCAAAGGCAATGCGGTTGGATACCCGGTCCAGCGCCGCGCCCAGTGTTTCCAGGCCACGGTGTTCAAAGACAATGCGCATGCGACCGCCACGCAACTGCTGCAGAATGGTCTGTACCTCACCTGGCAGGTTGCGAAAAAGGCGCAGGTAGGAGGAACTGGTCAGTCCCATTTCCTCCCAAATTCTTCCCGGTTGCATGCGGGCCAACCGGACCTTACGCATAAAGGGGCGCGCCAGGGTGATCAGCTCCAGATTGGGATCAAGCATCAGCCCCAGCCCTTCCACAGTGCTGAGGGCTTTCATCATCAGGTAGAGGCTGGGTTTGAAAGAAAGTTTGTGTCGGGACACGAGATCCAGCAGTTCCTGCAGGATTTTCCCGGCCTTGAGCTCCGACAGAGGCTTGTACAGATACATGTCCATCAGATCAGCCAGATCATTGCCCAGGGCGTCACGATCCACCTCGCCCAGCTGCACCGTGACCTTGAGCACGCCGTTGACCACCTGCTGTTCGTTACCCGCCACCAGATCAAGCACCAGATCCGTGAAATGCTC
>DAIODL010000327.1:0-2338 GCA_036746815.1 Desulfobulbus sp. | reverse complement strand
TTCTGCCCCTTTTTTTATGGGTAAGGGGTGAACGTGCAGAAGGTAACCATTATCGGTGGCGGACTGGCTGGTTGTGAGGCTGCATGGCAGGTGGCGGCGCGTGGCGTGCCAGTGCTGCTGTATGAGATGAAGCCACGGCACTACAGCCCGGCGCACAGCCTGCCGCTTCTGGGTGAGCTGGTCTGTTCCAATTCGCTACGTTCCAACAGCCCTGATTCCGCGGCAGGTCTGTTGAAAGAGGAGATGCGGCGCCTGCATTCACTGGTCATGACCGCGGCCGACGCCTGCGCGGTGCCTGCCGGGAGTTCGCTTGCCGTAGACCGCGAGCGGTTTGCCGGAATGGTCACCAGGGCCATTGAATCCACCCCCCTGATTACGGTGATCCGGGAAGAGGTGGAACGCGTCCCCGACACCATTGACGGCCCGGTGATTCTCGCCGCCGGACCGCTTCTCGCAGGCCCTCTGGCTGCGCATCTGCAGAACTTGACCGGTGGCGGGCATCTCTTTTTTTATGACGCCATTGCCCCCATTGTGGACGCCGACAGCCTGGATAACTCCATCATCTACCGTAAGTCACGCTGGGATGATGAACATCCCGGTGATTACCTGAACTGCCCCATGAACCGGGAGCAGTATGAGCGGTTTATTACGGCGCTGGCAGCCGGTGCCACGGTGCCCCTGCACGGCTTCGAGGATCCGCATTATTTCGAGGGCTGTCTGCCGGTTGAGGTGATGTGCGAGCGTGGCGCGGATACCCTGCGCTTTGGTCCCATGAAACCCGTGGGGCTTGCCCATCCGGTCACGAACGAGCGTTTTTACGCGGTGGTGCAGCTGCGCGCGGAAAACAGCGAGGGCACAGCCTATAACCTGGTGGGTTTCCAGACCAAGCTCACCTATGGCGAGCAGGAACGGATTTTTCGTATGATTCCGGGCCTTGAACATGCGGTATTTCTGCGGCTTGGTTCCATCCACCGCAATACCTTTGTGTGTGCGCCCAAGGTATTGGATGCGAGTCTGCAGCTCAAGTCGGTGCCGGGGGTGTTCCTCGCCGGGCAGTTGTCCGGAGTTGAAGGGTACATTGAGTCCATGGCCATGGGGCTGCTGGCAGGATTAAACGCGGCCCGTCTGGTACGCGGCATGGAGCTGCTCATTCCGCCGCCAGAAACGGCCCACGGCGCTCTGGTGCAGCATCTGGTGGCATCGGAGCCTGATCACTTTCAGCCCTCCAACGTCAATTTCGGCCTGTTCCCGCCTCTAGTGTTCACCGGACGCAAACTGGGCAAGAAGGAACGGGGACGTCAGCGGGCAACCCTTGCCCTGCAGTATCTACAGGAGTGGCAGCAGCTGCTGCGGGATGATATTGCCATACCTCAGCTGTCCTGAGTGCTGCTCTTCTTTTCCTCAATAAATCCCCAATAGGGGTAATCCAGCCGGTAGGTGGCCACGCAGCCCGGGCTGTGTTCGCGGCTGGCCACCAGCCACAGTTCATTGGTGCGTTCACCGGGACTTATGTTGTCCATGGGATCCCAGGCGGGCACCAGAACCATGGCATTATCCGCCGAATATCCGATATCACCGGATCCTTTGAACGAACCCAGTTGCGGGATGCGCTCAAACTGGCCATCCGGGCCGCGTTCCAGTTCGGAAATCACGAGAAAACTCACCGACATCTCATCACGAATGGCTTCCAACTGCCGCAGCCAGCCGTCAATGCCGCTTCGTTTCTGGGTAATATCCTTAAACGGCAGCTTGTGCAGGCTGTCCACTACCACCACGGTATAGGGCGAGTTGGTTTCATGGCGGATGAAATCAATATGCCGGCGCATAATTTCCGGAGACAGGGTACGGTCGTTCACCACCCGCAGCCAGAAAAAGAGCTGCTGCATGGCCATCTGTGCCTGCTGCAATTGCTGGGTCTGTGCCGCATCCAGATTACCGGAAACAATGAGCGGTATATCTACACGGCTTAAACGGCAGAGGGTACGCAGGTAGATTTTTTGCCGACCGTTTTCAAAGTCATAGTAGAGCACAGGCACGTGATAGCGGGCCATTTCCGAGGCCAGTTGAATGCAGAAGGTGGATTTACCCGCCTTGGGCGATCCACCGATGATGTTGATACCATGGACGCCGCCCAGTGCGTTATCCAGCAGGGGGAAATGGGTGATCATGCGGGCATAGTCATCGCTGCCCTGTTGCTGGATCTGTGACTGAAATTCCTGGAACTCCGCATCCGGAGTGGGGAAGGGGGAAAAGGCACGGGCACCTTTCATGAGCTCATGGATGGTGTCTCCCAGTGTTTCCGGATGTTCAGCCGCCACATCGATGAGGCCTGCATTAC
>DAIODL010000326.1:0-2339 GCA_036746815.1 Desulfobulbus sp. | reverse complement strand
GTTTGGAATGTAGGAGGGCAACACTTTGCGAAGAAACATACTGGCGGGCAGGAAATCCAATGGCGGCTTTAGCCTCAATGTCCTGACCAATGACGAGTGTGACGAGATACATCTTGCTACACTCGAGGTTCTTGAAAAAACAGGCATGTTTGTCGAAGACGAGCAGGCTCTGGAAATACTGGGGGACAACGGGGCGGATATCGACCGCGAGCGTATGATCGCAAAGTTCCCTCCGTATATGATCGAGGAGGCAATCGCAAGCGCGCCGCCCAAGATCCTGTTGGCGGGAAGAAACCCCAAGAATGACTATGTCATGGAAAACAGCCGGGTTGGTTTCACCAATTTTGGCGAAGGGGTGAAAATCGTTGATCCTGATACCGGTGTGCTGAGGGAGACGACCAAGCAGGATGTGGCGAATACGGCCAAGGTTGTTGATTACCTGGATGAAATTGATGTGTATCTCCGGGCAGTTGGTGCCAGTGAAGTGCCGCAGGCTGTGGCTCCGCTGCACAATGCGGAAGCTTTTTTCCCGAACACCTCGAAGCATTGTTTTATTGGACCTATCAACGGGTTCAATGTCAGAAAACTGGTTGAGATGGCCAAGGTTGTCGCCGGCGGGGCAAAGAACCTTGAGCAACGGCCGCTGCTTTCCTTCAACACCTGTCCCGTCAGCCCTTTGAAACTCGTCAAGGACGCCTGCGAGATCATTATGGAGGGGGCCAAGAATCATCTCGTGGTCAATATTCTCTCCATGGCCATGGCTGGTGGTTCAACTCCAGTGAACATGGCCGGTACGCTGGTTGATCACAATGCCGAGGTCTTAAGTGGGATCACTCTTGGTCAGCTGACCAGAAAAGGGACTCCCATGATCTATGGCAGTTCCACCACCGCCATGGATCTGCGCTTCGGCACTGCGTCTGTCGGTTCCGCTGAGTGCGGGATGATCAATGCAGCTGTCGCCAGGCTCGGTAACTATTACAACCTGCCGACATGGGCGGCCGGTGGGTAGGGTGACAGCAAAGTGTGCGATGCCCAAATCGGTCACGAAAAGACCATCACCGGCCTTCTGGCAGCGTTAGCAGGGACTAACCTGATCTATGGCCCGGGAATGATCGAAAGTGGAATGACCTTTGATTATGGGCAGATGGTCATGGACGCTGAATTCGTCCGCATGATCAAGTTCGCAGTAGGTGGCATACCGGTAAACGACGATACCCTGTCGGTTGACCTCATCAAGGAGGTGGGGCAATTCAAGGATTATCTGGCGCACGAAAACACCTACAAGTACATGCGCATGTACCCTCAGCCCAAGCTTATGGACCGGCGGGTACGCGCTGACTGGGAAGCAGATGGCAGCCTGGACATGTATACCAAGGCCATGCAGTTTGCCCGCGACATTTTGAAAAAGCATCAGCCCGATCCTCTTTCCGAACATGTTCAGGGGGAGTTGAGGACTATTGTTGAGGAAGCCGAAAAAGAGCTGGCGCTCGTTGGTAAGTAAGGAGAAATGGTATGTCCGAGATGTGTGAGAAAGTACAGCAGCTGGTGATCAACGCCGATGCCGGTACCCTTGAAACCGTGATCAAACTGGCGCTTGATGCCGGTACTGCGGCCACGGATATTCTCAACAATGGTCTGCTGCCCGCCATGAATGAGGTGGGGCAGAAAATGAAGACCGGAGAAATGTTTATTCCCGAGGTTCTCATGTCCGCCAAGGCCATGCAGGCTGGCCTGGAATTGCTTTCCGCCCATATGGGGGCCGGAGAGGAGATCAACGCCGGGACCTGTGTCATCGGTACGGTGGAAGGTGATCTGCACGACATCGGCAAAAATCTGGTGGGGATGATGCTGTCCGGTTCCGGATTCAAGGTGATCGATCTTGGGGTGAACGTCAAAAGCCAGGATTTCATCAGCGCGACTAAGGAGCATGGTGCCAGCCTGATTGGTATGTCGACCCTCCTGACCACCACCATGCCGAAGATGGCGGAAACGATCCAGTGTCTTTCCGATGCCGGGCTGCGTGACCGGGTCAAGGTGTTGATCGGCGGGGCGCCGGTGACTCAGCAGTTTGCCACCAAGATTGGTGCGGATGGGTATGGGTATAACGCACCGGATGCCGTTCAGAAGGCCAAGGAGCTGGTCAAAATAGTGAAGGATATGGTTGAGAATTAAGCTCAAGCTTTTGGTGTTATCGGGTGATGCCCACGTGCGGGCCGACGCAGCTTTGGAGCAGCCGGCTGCAGGGCACATAGGCAGGATGCATCATTGCTTTTCTCGGACAATGCCAGGAACTGGAACGTTGTTTTAAAGTTACCTGACATTGCTTTCTGCAGCTATGC
>DAIODL010000325.1:0-2345 GCA_036746815.1 Desulfobulbus sp. | reverse complement strand
GGCAGCTGCTCGCGCTGGCGGAACTGGAATCCGAAGTGGTCACCGCACCCCTGTCCCGTTTTGTGCGCCATGTCTGTCTGAACGGCCGGCTGTGCATGATCCCGCAGTCGCCGCGCGCCATTCTCACCGCCCCCCTGATTCCCTGGGCCGCCAAGCTGCGAGTGCTCGCCGACCTCTGGAAAAAGCCCCTTATCGGCGAACCCTCCGTGGCACAGTGGGTGCGCTACCGTTTTGGTGAGGCCCTGGTTCCCTTTGCCGATGCCGTGTTCACCGGCACCTATGCAGGCGATATCGATCGGTTGCACATCGACGCGGTCATGCCCGGCATACGGGCGGTGGAACGGCTGCACGGTTCCGTGATCCGCGGACTGCTGGCAAAAAAACGGGGCAAGAAAAAAACAAAAGAACAGGAAAAACCAGCATTGCCAGCCATGACCAGTTTCAAAAAGGGCATGGCCATGCTGCCCCATCAGCTGGCCAGAATGCTGTCCGCCCAGGGGGCTCTGCGCTGCTCGTGCCCGGTGCGGGCTGTTGCGCGGGAGGCGCAGGGGTGGAAGGTGACCAGTGATGATCAGACCATCAGCTGCAGGCAGCTGGTGCTGGCCCTGCCGGTGAACCAGAGTCTACAGCTCGTGAGCAGCGCTTTGCCGGAAACCCCGCCGCCGCTGGCCGCCATCCCGGATGCCCGCATCCTCTCCGTACTTTTGGGCGTGGACGCGCGCGCGCAGATCCCACCGGGCTTTGGTTACCTGGCGCCGGAACGGGAGGGCCGCTTCGCCCTGGGCGCCCTGTTCTCCTCGAATATGTTTCCCGGTCGGGCCCCGGAAGGGTATCAACTCCTGGAAGTCCTGGTGGGTGGCAGACGCCATCCGGAACAGCTGGAGATGGATGATGCGGAACTCATCAGGCAGGTATGCCGGGACGTGGGAGCATTGATAAAGATTCCTGAGCCAAGTTACACCCAGGTGCTGCGCACACCTTCAGGCATTCCCCAGCTCGAGGCGGGTTACACGAGACTGCTTGTCTGGCGCGACGGCATCCACCAGCGGCATCCGGACCTGCATATTCTGGGCTTTGGCTGGCAGGGCATCGGCATCAATGACATGGTCAAGGAAGCAAGCCGCATGGCCGACATCATTAACGCGGCAACGACAGGGTCATACAGCCCGGAAATCAAGCCCATCTATTTTTGAGTTAAAAAAATCTGAAATTCCCGAGATCCCGCGTTCCGCGGGGAAGCAATTACTTCTTGATCTTTGAGCAGAGCATGTTGACCTGCTCGCGTACAGCGGTCCGCTGGGACATATCTTTGGTAATGCTCTTGATGGCGTAAAGCACGGTGGAATGATCGCGGTTGTACATGCTGCCGATGTCTGCAAGCGAATGATCCGTGTACTTGCGGGTCAGGAACATGCCGATCTGCCGCGGGAAAGTGATGGCGCGTTTGCGGGAGCGGGAGCAGAGATCCTCCACGCTGACCTTGAACTGGCTGCCCACCAGTTCACGGATGGCCTCGCCGGTGATCTCCGCCATGCTCCCCACCAGGTTGCTGAGCACCTCGCGCACCATGTCCAGATCCGGCGGCGCCTTGCGCAGGCAGGATTGCGCCTTGATGCCCATGATGGCGCTTTCAAGCCGTCTGACATCACCTGCCAGCCGCTCCGCAATAAATCCCACCACATCATCGTCCGTGCCCAAACCATTCACCTGCATCTTATGACGCAGGATACGCGTCCGGGTTGTAAAGTCCGGCGACTCGATTTCCGTGACCAGCCCGGAAGTCATGCGGCTGCGAAAATCCTCATCAATGCCTGCCAGTTTCCGTGGTGCCAGGGCCGAGGTGAGAATGACCCGGCGGCCGGATTTGATCAGATAATCAAGCACCATGTTCAGCTCTTCCTGGGTCTTGTTCTTCCCGGTAAGCGTATGCACATCCTCAACGAGCAGCATGTCACAGTCGTTCACATAGCGCCTGGAAAACTGCTCCATGTGGTTGGTGCGGATGGATTTCACCATTTCCGCGGAAAACTGCTGGGCGGTCAGGTAATGCAGCCGGGTGGACGGAGCGGTGTGAAGAATTTCATGCACCACCGCCTGGGTGAGATGACTCTTGCCGAGTCCTGTGGTGCTGTTGACAAACAGACAGTTGCCAAAGGTACGGTCGCCGGTGGCCAGAGCATGACAGGCGGAACGGGCCAGAATGTTGGACTCGCCCACCATGAACTGATCAAAAGTATAGGCAGGGTGCAGGGAACGATAGCGGGGACCGCTGGAAATGGTGCCGGGCAGGCGCATCTGCCGCTGGCTGCGGTTGGTTGCATTCACAGGAGGAACTATGGCAGGGG
>DAIODL010000324.1:0-2358 GCA_036746815.1 Desulfobulbus sp. | reverse complement strand
AAAAGCCCGCGCCGCAGAAGGAGGGGATAAGCGCCGGATGAATATTGAGCACCGCCCTTTCCAGGGCTGGCGGCGGCGTGTACAGCTTGAGGTAGCCTGCCAGCACAATAAGATCAATGGGATAGTCTGCAAGTATATGGTTGATGAGATCGTTGTCCTGAGCAAAAAAGGCCGGATACCCATAACGTTTGGCCTTCTCCAGCCCCAGTGCTTTTTCCTGGTTGGAAACCACCACGGCGATCTCGGCATGCAGAGTACCCTTTTGTATACGCTCGTGAAAGTTATCCAGCGTTCTGCCACTGCCGGAAAGCAGCACCGCCATTTTGCGCATGATCAGGCACCTTCCTCAAAATAAGGGTTGGTGGCCGGATCGACCGTGCGCAGCCAGTTGATGATCGCGGTATCATAGCTTGAGGTCAGCTCAAATACCTTACAGGCCAGACGGAACCGGGTTTTAAGCGTCGTATTGCCACCCGCCTTCAGCTCCGAAAGCACTACCGGGTAATCCGCAGGATCGACAATGACGGTGACATCATGGAAATTCTTGGCTGAGGCGCGCAGCAGGGTCGGGCCGCCGATGTCAATATTTTCAATGGCGTCAGCCAGGGTGCAGCCGGGTTTGGCCACGGTCTTGGCAAAGGCATAAAGATTCACCGCCACGATGTCGATGGGTTTGATGCCATGCTCGCGGCACTGGCGCTGATGCTCAGGATTTGCGCGCTGATTGAGAATGCCGCCGTGTACCAGGGGATGCAGGGTTTTGACGCGGCCATCGAGCATCTCGGGGAAGCCGGTAAACTCGGACACATCGGTGACCTGAATACCACTGGCGCGCAACTGCCGGGCGGTGCCGCCGGTGGAGAGAATCTCAATACCCATGGCAGCCAGGGCTTTGGCAAAATCCTCGCAGCCCGCCTTATCGGTGAGGCTGATCAACGCCCGTTCAACTTTACTCATCACAACTCCTTCGTATTCCTACTCTTTCTTGAGAAATTGACGAATTTTCCGTCGTTCATGTTTTTCCGGACGCCGTTGCGGCGGTTGTTCCCGCAGCCGGTCCAGATGTCGTAACTCCGCCAGCTGCGCACGTCTGGCAACAGAGGCTTCCGTCTCCGCATACAGCGTTTGGGCAATGGTGGCCGAGCCGCGCCGGTCACTTATGGCCA
Organism: Desulfobulbus sp.; assembly: GCA_036746815.1. GTDB lineage: Bacteria > Desulfobacterota > Desulfobulbia > Desulfobulbales > Desulfobulbaceae > Desulfobulbus. Next base: position 1,192 of record DAIODL010000324.1, on the reverse strand, counting down.
GCACCTGCACTGTCCATTCGAGCTCTTCCTTGCGGATCACCAGCATATCACTCACCTGCAGGAGACGCGACGGTTTGACCCGCTGACCATTCAGTGTCACATGGCCACCACTCACCGCCTGCGAGGCAAGCGATCGGGTTTTAAAAAAACGGGCAGCCCAGAGCCATTTATCAATGCGGACAGGTTCCATATGCGCACAGGGAAAAATTCTTTATTTTCGCCATAAAATACCATAGTTTCCCGTGGGTATCAAACAAAGAAGGCGGTTGCGCCATGCGCAGACAGCAACGCACAGCTATCCGAGACGAGTGAGGCTTGCCGATCCATAAAAAATCGGGTATGGGATATTTTCTCTTTCCATCAGGAACGCAACATGTCGCTTCAATCCGTCGGTATCAGCAACTTTACCTGCCCTGTCCGCATCCCCGAGAAAAACGGGGGTATCCAGGAAACCGTGGCCACCATTGAGCTGCTGGCACAGGTGCCCCGGGAGCGGACCGTCCCCTGCATGGAGGTCATGACCGGGGTGCTCGGCGAATACCTGCCCGCCCTGCATTCAGGCATCTTCCCGGAGCTGCTGGACAAAATCCGGCAACGCCTCCAGGCGGACAGCGCTTTTTTGGAAATGCGCTTCCCCTACTTTATCGCCAAAAAGGCGCCGGTCACGGGCACCCCCAGTCTTATGGAGTATCACTGCGTGTTCACCGCCGATTCGGAAACCGGCACTGAACCGCAGCTCACCGTCGTGGTACCGGTCACCACCCTCTGCCCCTGCTCCAAGGAAATCAGCGACATGGGCGCGCATAATCAACGCGCCGAGGTCACACTGACCTTGCGGCCACTCTCTATGATCTGGCTTGAGGATATGATCAGTCTGGTGGAGTCCTGCGGTTCGGCGGAGATTTACGCCCTGTTGAAACGGCCGGATGAAAAATTTGTCACCGAGCAGGCCTATGCACAGCCCATGTTTGTGGAGGATGTGGTGCGCAAGGTTGCACAGAAAATACAGGGCCGCACGGACATCGCCTGGTTTTCCGTGAGCGTGGAGAGCTTTGAGTCCATCCACAATCACAGCGCCTACGCCTTTGTCGACAGCCGCGACCTGCCGGCGTCAGCCCCCCGGGCTTAACCTGCTGCTTGAGGGCATATCCAGCCCTCCCAGACACAGGTATTTCAGTTCCTGATACTCTTC
>DAIODL010000323.1:0-2370 GCA_036746815.1 Desulfobulbus sp. | reverse complement strand
CTGCTCACTGGATGAACTGCTGGCCGAATCTGATGTGCTCTCCATTCACAGCCCGTTGACGCCTGAGACCAAACATCTGCTCAATGCGGAAACTTTTAAGAAGATGAAAAACGGCAGCTATCTTGTGAATACCGGCCGGGGCCCGGTAGTTGATGAGGCCGCCCTGGTGCAGGCACTGCAATCGGGCAGGCTCAAAGGGGCCGGGCTTGATGTGTATGAATTTGAGCCTACCGTGCAGCGCGAACTCATCCCCATGGAGAATGTGGTGCTGCTGCCGCATATCGGCTCCGCCACCGTGGAGGCGCGCAGCAAAATGTCGCTCATGGCAGCGAACAATGTGATTGCAGCCCTGGAAGGGAAAAAGCCGACAAACCTGATCCCCGAGCTGGCCGATTTTTTTTGATCAGCCCCCTCCCCTGCTCTTACCAGGAAAAAGCCCTTCCTGATCAAATCAGGACGGGCTTTTCTGTTTCGCAAAAGTTTCAATCCAGCAAATCGAACTGATCCTTGGAAGCGTAACACATGGGGCACACCCAGGTATCAGGCAGGTCTTCAAAGGCAGTGCCCGGCGGGATGTCGTTCATGGGATCGCCTACTGCCGGATCATACACATAACCGCAGTTGGCACAGATATATCGGTCCGTTTTTTTACTCATAGTTACACCGCAAAATATTTTGCCTGGGGATGATGGGCCACGATGGCAGAGGTCGTCTGTTCAGGCACCATCTGCATGTTTTCCGTCAAGCTCACACCAATGGCTTCCGGCTTGAGAAAGGCAAAGAGGGGCTTATGCGCTTCCAGATCCGGGCAGGCCGGATAGCCAAAGCCGTAACGGGAGCCCTGATACCTCTGGGTGATGGCATCACCGACACTTCCCAACTCCGTATCAATGCCCATTTCCCGACGCATGATCATGTGCCAGTATTCGGCCAGGGCATCGGTGACCTCCACACTGAAACCATGCAGCATGAGATAATCGTGGTAGGCATCCGCTGCATACAGTTTGGCGGTTTCTTCCCCGATACGTGCACCGATGGTCACCACAAAGAAACCGGCGATATCGCCGCCCTCGGCTTTGGTTTTAAAATAATCGGTGATACACAGAAATGGAGCCTCGGCCTGGCGGGGGAACTGAAAACTGTATTCCTGGCCATCCGCCTCCACCAGCAACGTGTTTTCCTGGGAATGGCAGGGAAAATAGCCGTAACTGATTTTGGGAGTAATCCAGTGCTCGGCAAGTGAGCGCTGAATCAGCCCCTGATACATAGGTTTCACCTTGCCCTCGATGAGATCCTCATACTCGGCGGCAGACATCTTGCCGCGCCGATAGCCCCAGCGACCGCGAAAAAGCGCCTGCTCATTGATGAGCGGAAAAAGAACAGACGGATCCACATCCTCCACGTATTTGCGGCCCAGGAAGGGCGTTTTCGGCACCGGATTGGTGCGGTCGATCTCCAGCACCTTGACACCCGGTTTCATAGGTTTGGCTGCAGCGGCACTGTCAAACACCGTGGCCTTCAGCGTGCCAGCCTCAAACTCCTGCACCGATTTCAGACCGGCAAAGGCATCGGCGCAATACACCACCTGCCCCGGATAGGCCGGCACACAGGACTCGGCCACAAATTTGGGGGTCAGGGCCGCGCCGCCCAGCAGGATGGGTACGGTTAATCCAGCCTCCCGGTACTGGGGCATGGAATCCTGCATCACCAGGGCAGACTTCACCAAAAGTCCGCTTAAACCAATCATATCCACCTGATATTCTTTGGCCTTTTCAATGACTGTTTCCACCGGCACCTTGATGCCGATATTGTACACCTTGTAGCCATTGTTGCTGAGGATGATGTCCACCAGGTTTTTACCGATATCGTGCACATCGCCCTGTACCGTGGCCAGCAGGATCTTGGTGGCTGAATCGCCGTCGGTTTTATCCATGAACGGCTCAAGCAGGGAAACCGCGGTCTTCATCACCTCCGCGGACTGCAGCACAAAGGGCAGCAGGATCTCGCCCTTGCCGAACAGCTCGCCCACGTGGCGCATGGCCGGAACCAGAATATGGTTGATAATGTCAATGGGTTTGAAACGGTGGCGCAGAATCACCAGCAGATCCTCCACCCCCTCTTTGTCACCATCCATGACCTTGGCAAAAAGCTGTTGCTCGGTGGTGCGGTCAACCTTCTCTTCCTCGTCATTACTGGTGGTGACGCTGGAGAAATGGTCGATAAAGCGCATGAGCGGATCCTTTTCCTGATCCTTACCCCGATTATAGAGCAGATCTAGGCACACCTCCCGGTCCTCCTCGGGGATGCGGGCCAGTGGGATGATCTTGGCCGCGTCCACAATGGCCGCATCCAGGCCCGCGTTCACGGCCT
>DAIODL010000322.1:0-2424 GCA_036746815.1 Desulfobulbus sp. | reverse complement strand
GGCTTCGAGCGTCATGCTGAGCTGATAAAAGTCCGTGACACCTTTCTGGCCGACACCATCGCCCAGCGCAAGGCTCTGGCCGAGAAAAGCGCCGAGATGCAGGCCATTATGAAGAACAACGCCCCTGACCCAGCCAAGGCTTCTGCAGTAGCCGGCCAGCTTTTTGACATTCATGAGCAGCTGCGTGCAAAGGCAAAAACACTGGGTTTTCCGCTGCCCATGTTGATGATGGGCACTATGATGGATTTTACGCATCCCTGCATGCTTCCGCCTCAGGATAGCCCGGAAGATTTCCATCATCACAGACATCCCGGTAAGAGACCGTATCAGGGACCTGGCCAGAAAATGGGTATGGGACCGGGCATGGGACAGGGACCGCAGCAAGGCCCCGGCATGGGTCCGGATCAGGGACCTCAGCCTCCGGCAGAGGGACCACAGCCCAAATAAAGTTATCCCCAAATTGTAACAAGCTCTCCTGGCTCTCCGGTGGTCCCCCCTCCTATTCCGCCGGAGGGCCTCTCTCTCGGTGCCCCGACGGTTTCTCTCCTATACCCGTTGGGGTGCCGTCTTATTATCCGCTCACATCATATTCTCAGGATCAACATCAAGTATCATACGTATCGAATTAGAATTCCAAATCTTTTTGTTATCCATAAGAATATCACACATACCGTGAAGTACCGCCTGATGACTGCTTTTGAGTAAAAGCTGCCATCGGGTTTTATTTCTGATTTTCACCAAAGGTGCCGGAGCGGGCCCCAGTACCTCCAGTCTATCGTTCCAGCCATGACTGCGGATGAAAGCGGCCACTCGCCTGGCACTTTCCTCCACCCGGTTGGCATTGGAGCCTGAAAAACAAATGTTTACGAGCCTGCTAAAAGGTGGATAGGCCAGTATTTTACGGGTGGCAATCTCCCGGGCGTAAAATCCCTCGTAATCATGGTGCTGAGCGCATTGCACGGCATAATGACGGGGTTGATAGGTCTGAATGATCACCATGCCCGGATCCGAACCCCGCCCCGCCCTTCCGGTGACCTGGGACAGCAGAGAGAAAGTACGTTCAGAGGCTTTGTAGTCCGGCAGACTCAGCGCGGAATCGGCCCACACCACCCCCACCAGACGGATACCAGGAAAATGCAGCCCCTTGGCGATCATCTGCGTACCAATGAGGATATCGATCTGGCCCTCGCGCATCTGTTTCAGCGTTTGCAGATAATGACGCCGGCTGGCCGTGGTGTCACTGTCCAGCCGGGCAACCCGTGCCTCGGGAAACAGCTGGCTTACTTCCTCCTCAATGCGTTCGGAACCCATGCCCACGCCCTGCACCCTGGTGGAACCGCAGGCCGGGCACACCACATTGGCGGGCTGGCTGTAGCCGCAGTAATGGCATAACAGGATATTGCGCTGGCGGTGCAGAGTGAGCGATACCTGACAGTGCCTGCACTGCACCACAGCCCCGCAGTCGCGGCAGAGCATGGCCGAGGAAAAGCCGCGGCGGTTGACAAAAAGCAGGCTCTGTTTGTTCATTTCCAGGGTATTGCCCAGCTCGTGGATCAGTGGATCAGTGAAACTTAGATCCGGCCGTGATTTCTGTAAATTGGTAAGATCGACGATCTCCACCCGGGGCAGAGTCTGGTGAGCGATGCGATGCGGCATGGTAAGCAGCTGGTACTTGCCTTCCCGGCAATGATGATAGCTGAGAATGGAGGGCGTGGCCGAACCGAGAACCACCGGGCAGCCAGCCATCTGCGCACGCAGCACCGCCAGATCGCGGCCGCTGTAACGAAGTCCATCATCCTGCTTATAGGCAGGTTCATGCTCTTCGTCCACCACCACGATGCCAAGATTCGTAAGCGGCGCAAAAATTGCGGAACGGGCCCCGAGCACCACCCGGGCAGCACCATCTGCCACCCGCTGCCACTGGTCATAGCGTTCCCCGTCACTGAGTCCGCTGTGCAGAACTGCAAGCCGGTCACCAAAACGGGAATAAAAATGTGCCTCAAGCTGCGAGGCCAGGGCAATCTCCGGTACCAGCACCAGCGCTGTCCTGCCCTGGTCAAGCACGCGGCGCACCGCCTGCAGATAGACTTCCGTCTTCCCGCAGCCAGTCACCCCAAAGAGAAGAAAGGGAGAAAAGGTGTGTGCGTCAATGGCACGGTTGATGGCGCCCAGCACCTGCTGCTGTTCATCGGTCAGATGTGAAGGCTCGGCAAAGAAAGGAGGCGGATCGCCAAAGGGATCACGAAAGATTCGCTGGTCATGATTTGTAAGAATTTGACGGGCAAGCAGCCGATCGAGAGCAGCTTTCGCCCCGGAGTACTGGCGGTTGATGAGCGAGCGCGGCACAGGCTGCCTGGGGCTGGCCGCCGAGGCCCGCACAAAGAGGGTCAGAACCCGCTGGTCGGACTTGAGAAAGGATGCCCC
>DAIODL010000321.1:0-2426 GCA_036746815.1 Desulfobulbus sp. | reverse complement strand
TGTGTCAATAATTCCGATTAATAATATGGTGCCATAGGAATTTCCTATTATTATAAATCATTCTTAGAGAATAGTCTGCAGTGTAAGGCATTCCAGGGAGATGGAGAAATAACAGGCTGAGCCTGTGAATTCGTGTAGAGTAACAAAGTAAGATCACTCACATTGCGCATCAGAATATTATGAAAAAACGTGGTGCTATACCCCCAGTATCTGCCGTAACGGTTCCTGACTATACACTCCTGCCGGCAGCGCGTCTTGCGCTCTTGTGGCATGATGAGTTTGATCAGTCCCGGGGGACTCCACCGGATCCGACCAGGTGGAAGTATGATCTGGGCGGGCAGGGCTGGGGAAATAAGGAATATCAGTACTATACCAACAAGCCCTTCAATGCCTCCTGCGATGGCAACAGCTCTCTTGTCATCACTGCCCGACAGGCGAGCGTTACCGCAGCAAAGCGCCTTAAGTGCTGGTATGGACCGGCTCGCTACACCTCGGCACGATTGCTGACGCAGGAAAAATTCACCTTTCAGTATGGCGTGGTGGAAGCGCGTATGCGGCTTCCCGCTGGTCCAGGTCTATGGCCGGCCCTGTGGATGCTGGGAAATGATTTTGGCACGGCTGGCTGGCCGCATTGCGGCGAAATCGACATAATGGAGAATATTGGACGTGAGCCAGGCCGGGTCTATGGAACCATTCATGGACCGGGATATTGCGCGGCTGAGGGGATTGGCGGGTATTATGACCTGCCGGAGGGTAAGGCCTTTGCCGATGCATTTCATTGTTTTGCAGTGGCCTGGCAGCCGGAAAGCATCCACTGGTACATGGATGGCAATCTCTTTTTTCAGGTAAACCGCACACGTATTCCTGAAGGCGCACCCTGGGTGTACACGCATCCATGCTTTCTGCTGCTCAACGTGGCCGTGGGTGGGCTATGGCCGGGTGATCCCGATGACACCACGATTTTTCCGCAGAAGCTCCGTGTTGATTACGTGCGGGTTTTTAGCCTGAGTTGATGCCTGTTTTTACCAGGGAGGTGTGTCCTTTTACCGCTTTCCTGGTTATAGTTAATAAAGAACCCTGCAGTTTTTTTCGATTTCCTCAAGGTCTGCAGTGCAACACGTTATTCCAATTAGGGAGGTACGTATGGCGCTCATTCATTGTCACTTTTTTTCTCAGGTTCTCGGGCTGATGACAGCCATGGATGTGCTGCTTCCCGACCCCCTGCCGCTGGGCGAAGATCCCAGCACGCAAAACGGTCCCCCCTGGCCGACCCTGTATCTTTTGCACGGCCGTTCTGATGATCATACGGTCTGGCAGCGCCGCACAGCCATTGAACGCTACGTTGAACCGTTCAATCTGGCGGTGGTCATGCCGGATGCGGCTCTCAGTTATTACACGGATATGGCCAGTGGCCCGCGTTACTGGACCTTTATCAGTGAAGAGGTGCCCGCCGTTGCCAGATATTATTTCCCGCTTTCCGAAAAACGTGAGGAAAACTATGTGGCTGGGCTCTCCATGGGAGGGTATGGGGCCTTCAAGCTGTCACTCAATTTTCCTGAACGCTATGCCGCGGCTGCCAGTCTGTCTGGTTCTCTGGATGTGGCCCGTTTTGCTATCGCCGAAGTCAAGGCGGGACACCATGAGTTTGTGCATATTTTTGGCGATCCTCGCTCTGTGAAGGGGAGCAGAAACGATCTTTTCGCTTTAGCGGAGACCCTGCCTTGTCTACACCGTCCCTGTCCGATGTTGTATCAATGGTGTGGCACAGAGGATTTTCTGTATGCGGATAACAGACGTTTCCACAAACATCTGCTTGACTTGGGTTTGGAAGTTCAGTTCGAAGAGGGGAGTGGTGGACATGACTGGGCTTGCTGGGATCAGCAGATTCAGCGGGTGCTGGAGTGGCTGCCGGGGTTGAAAAAGCATGAAAAAGATCGCTGAAAAATTTTCGTGTGCAGACGTTTTCAGCCTTGACCGCCATGGGCTGCTGTCTATAGTTTCATTATACCACAATGTGTTATATGTGGGTTCTTTGCCAACACCCGATGCTCTGCTGATAGCCTGACGCATTCCAGCACATGGGAGTGTTGCAGGGAAAGCGGTTCCGGTGTTGGTCAGCCGTTTTCTTTGAAGGAGATTCTCATGAAATATACCTGCCTCAATTGTGGCGCAACCGCCCAAGATCCAAGTACATTGTGCAATCCTGGCGATGATGTGAAATTGTCTCCATTTTGCGCTACGGCTACGGAACCGGTGTGTAATGACCACCGGGACACAATGGAATATTCTTGCGGAAAATGCGGAGGGTTGTCACCCGATGCGGACCACCTCTGTTATCCGTTCAAATTCAAATAATTAAAATGACTGCACTGCCGGGTATTCCGGGGGGAATTGCATTGTAAACAATGTAGGAAGGCATGGTCATT
>DAIODL010000320.1:0-2427 GCA_036746815.1 Desulfobulbus sp. | reverse complement strand
AACGACATCGGCCACCGTGCCCAGCGAAACCAGATCCAGATATTTTTTCAGGTTGATGCGGGAACCATCCAGTAGTCCTTCCCTGGTCAGCGCCTTACGCAGCGCCATCACAAAAAAGAAAGCCACCCCCACACCAGCCAGCTGGGTAAATGGAAATGGACAGTCTCGCTGTTTGGGATTGATGATAGCATCCGCTTCAGGCAATGATGCGGGGGGCTCATGATGATCAGTGATAATTACCTGCAGATGCTGCTCCCGCGCGTAACGTACCTCGTCAAGCGCGGAAATACCGCAATCAACTGTAATCAGTAGTCCGCCCTCTGCCGGTTTGCTGAGCTGTCCCAGCAGTCGTTGAATGGATTGCCGGGAAAGCCCGTAACGCTCCTTCATACGATTGGGCACGACCAGGGCCGTCTCCAGTCCAATCTCCCGGAAAAACGCAGTGAGTAATGTGGTGGAGGTGATGCCGTCCACATCGTAATCCCCGTGGATGAGGATAGGCGTTCCCTGCTGATACGCTGTCAGCACCAGCGACACAGCCTTGTCCATATCTTTCATCTGCTCCGGTTGCGGCAGCATGGAAAGTTGCGGATGCAAAAAAGCGTCCACCGCATCCAGAGTATCAAAGCCGCGGAGATACAAAATTTCGCCCAGTTGTTGCGGAAGCTGGAAATTTTTTTCCACCATAACGCCGAAGTGTTTGACTTGCTGGCTCTCCGCAATCGGCGAAAAAATGTAAGGTGATGGTGACATAGACAACATTGTTAGACAGGCGAATTCAAAAAATCATGCAGTTCGGTCAACACTGTATCAGGTTGTGCGATATCATACCAGTGGATATCCTGCGATCTGGTAAACCAGGTGAATTGTCGTTTGGCATAGTGCCGGGTATCCTGGATCAACGCGGTAGTCGCGGCAGACCTGTCCCAGCGCCCCTGGAGGCATCCCACCATGTGCCGGTAGCCGATGGACTGCATAGAGGGGAGTTCAGGGCTATATCCCCGGGCTATCAATTCCTTGACCTCTTCCTCAAATGCATCACTCATCATCTGAAGAGTACGCTCTTTTATTCGATCGTAGAGGAGCGCACGTTCACAGGTGAGCCCAATCTGCCATAACCGGTCAAAACGCACCTGCGGCTCACTCTGCTGCTGGTTGCGGATATGCACGGACCAGGGAATGCCGGTGGCTCGAAAAATTTCCAGGCCACGCAGAAGCCGCTGGGTATCGTTCACATGTATCCGCACGGAGCTTGCCGCATCTACCGAGGCAAGTTCCTGATACAATGCATCCCTGCCCCGCTCCTCCAGCTCCCGGCGGACCTGCGCGCGCACCGCATCAGGCACATTGATTTCCTGGAACAGACCGTTTAAGAGAGCAGCCAGATATAATCCCGTACCACCGGTGATGAGCGGGATCTTGCCCCGCGCACTGATGTCAGCAACGGTAACCAGACAATCGTGCACAAAACGAGCTGCGTCATACTGATTATCTGGATTAACTATGTCAATTAAGTGGTGACGAATACGCGCTTGTTCATCGCTGCTTGCCTTGGCGGTGCCAATATCCATGAACCGGTACACCTGCATGGAATCCATGGAAATAATTTCACAGCCAAAGCGCTCCGCCATTGCAAGAGAAAGCGCGGTTTTACCGATGGCCGTAGGACCGACAAGCACAAGAACCGGCGTGTGAATAATCTGAGGGGCAAACATTTTTTTTATCACTCGAAACAAATCAAGGGCAGCAGCTGCTCCACGGTTTTGGGCCCAATGCCAGGAACTTTCTGCAGATCCTCTCCACCGGTTAAGGGACCGTTTGTTTGGATGAAGTGCATGATCGCATCTGCCCGCGACGGTCCGATTCCCGGCAGCAACGCCAAAGTGCGCAGGTCCGCGCGATTGATTGGCAAAGGCTGCCCCATAAAAAGGGCCAGGCGCGCCGGAACATCCGCAGCAATAGGTATCTGGGCAGCAAGCGGTTTTATGCCTGCGGGGAAGGCTTTGGTATCTGTCACCACAACCGCCCTGCCCTGTTGCCTGTTCACCCCGTAATGGTAACGTGGTGCAGAGGCGGACATTGGCAGGCAATCCACGATCAATATCATGACGATAAAAAAGAAAAGGACAAGCAGACGCTTGTCCTTTTCTGAATTATCGGCAAAAAAGGACTTGGGATCAGCTTCGGTTTTTTTCATCCTTCATCAATTTATAGTTGATGCTGTCCGCCAGCGCCTGCCAGCTGGCCTCAATGATATTCACGGAAACACCCACCGTACCCCAGCTTTCATCCAGATCCTTGCTTTCCACAAGCACCCGCACCTTGGCACCGGTCCCATGCTCGCCAGTGAGTACACGTACTTTATAATCGTGCAGTTCCATATCTTCAAGGGCCGGGTAAAAGCGGATGAGCGCTTTGCGCATGGCT
>DAIODL010000319.1:0-2440 GCA_036746815.1 Desulfobulbus sp. | reverse complement strand
GCAGGTCTTGCCGGTCGGTTCACCATCCATTACGCGATGAAGGCCAACCGCTTTGCTCCGCTGCTCACCTTTCTCAAGCAGACGGGACTCTGCGGCATTGACGCATGTTCCCCAAACGAGGTGGAACACGCGGTGAGCTGCGGTTTTACCCCTGCGGACATTTCCTTCACCGCATCCAGCCTGTCAACCCGGGATCTGGAAACCCTGGCCCGTTATGATGGCCTGTTCATGGACTGCGATTCCCTGCACGCCATCCGTGCCTGGGGAGCGCTGAAACCGGGCACCAGCATCGGCCTGCGTATCAATCCGTCCATGGGCATTGGCCGCGCCGACAACGACAAGCTCCACTACGCCGGAGATTTAACAACCAAATTCGGCATCTATGAAGAGCAGTTCGCACAGGCCCTGGAGATTGCGAAGGCGAGCAAACTCACGGTCACCAAAATCCATTTTCATACCGGCTGCGGGTATCTCACGGGGCAGCTCAGCCAACTGGACCGCATTCTCCATCAGGCCGCCTCTTTCATCGATGCGGCCCGCACCGTGAAACGGGTCAATATCGGCGGAGGTCTGGGTGTGCCGCATCTGCCCGGTGATGTGCCGCTTGATCTGGATCAGTGGGCAGTACTTCTGCACCGTCATTTTGGCGCGCGCGGATTGCATATAGAGGTGGAGCCGGGCGATTACATCGTCAAGGATGCGGGCCTGCTCCTGCTGGAAAAGACATTTCGCGAAACAAAAAAGACCACCACCTTTGTGGGCGTGGACGCGGGCTTCAACATCGCGCCCGAGCCCGCCTACTATAGCCTGCCCTTCCAGCCGCTGCCCCTGCAGTATAATGGGGAGGAGTGCACGCCGGTGACGCTTGTCGGCAACATCAACGAAGCGCTGGACGTATGGTATGAAAACGCCCTCCTGCCCAACCTTGATGACCAGCGCTACCTGGCGCTGATCAATGCCGGCGCCTATTCCTCGTCCATGGCCTCCAACCACTGCATGCGCGGTGGTTTCAAGGAATTTTTATTGTTGTGACATCTGCCTGCACAGGCAGAAATATTACACCCCGCCCTCGTGCTTGATCTGTTTGGCAGAAATGCCATAACTCTTCATCTTGTCATAAAGGGCGGTTTTGCCGATACCCAGCTGCATGGCCGCAGCCGCGACATTCCCTTTGAAGCGGGTCAGGATGCGGCGGATGATATCCGCCTCAAACTCCGCCACCATATTCTTCAGCGGCAGCACTCCCAGTTTTTCTTCAAGCCGGAACGGATCGCCCGGCAGGGGTGCTTCATTCTGCATTTCCTGCACAAACACCAGATCCTCACCGGTGAGCTGCGGTTCACGCGCCATGAGCACCGCACGCTGCATCAGATTTTCAAGCTCTCTCACATTACCTGGCCAGTCATGGGCAAGCAGCCTTGGTAACAGGGTCTGCGGTAAAAAATCCACCTTCTTGCCATACTGCTGCTGCGCCTGATTCACAAAATAGCCGGCCAGTTCAACCAGATCCTCCCTTCGCTCCCGCAACGGCGGAATGCGGATATTGATGAGCCGCAGCCGGTAATACAGATCCAGGCGAAACTGTTTTTTCGCTACCAACTGCTCAAGGTCCGTATTGGTGGCCGCAATCACCCGTACATTCACCTCTACCGGCTCCGTCCGCCCCAAAGGCATGATCTCGCCATGTTGCAGCACCCGCAGAAGCGCCACCTGCATGCGCGGACTGAGCACACTGATTTTGTCCAGAAACAGGGTGCCGCCATTGACTATCTCAAATTTACCGATCTGTCCCGGCGTATCCGCTTCCTGATCCGGAGCGGCACCAAACATCTCAGCCTCCAGGAGTACGTCGCTGAGCCCCTTGCAGTCCACCTTGAGATAGGGCTTGTCAGCCCGGGAACTGGCAGCCTGCAGCAGGTTGGCGACCAGTTCCTTGCCGGTACCCGATTCCCCGGTTATGAGCACGGTGGCGTCGGAACTGGACACCTGCAGAATCATTTCCCTGAGTTCCCTCATCTTATTGCTGCTGCCAATCATCTGATGCACATACTGATGATGCACCAGCTGACTCTTAAGCCCGCTGGTCTGATGTGTCAGGCGCGTGCACTGTTCGGCGCAGGCCTGCAGGGCACTGATTTTCTGTTGGAGCAGCAGCTCAAGACTTGCCTTGGCCTGGAGCAGTTCCTGCCTGTTTTCCTGCTGCCGGCTGATATCGCGCAGCACCAGGAACAACAGCGGCTCCCTGTCGTGTCCGGTAAAGGGCACGGCAACGAATTCCACTGTCATTGTTTCGATTTGTGTCACTCGGCATGTCCCCGCCTCCGGAGAGTTCCGGGCGTCTTCATGCACCTCCCTCACGCAGCTCTGCCACAGCGCTTTCAACCCATCCGCTGCCTCGCGGCTGCAGGTGGGACCAAAACAGGATCTCCCGCTCCGGTTC
>DAIODL010000318.1:0-2486 GCA_036746815.1 Desulfobulbus sp. | reverse complement strand
TGCCCTTCCACGATCTCGCTCACCTTCTGCAGGGTGAGCAGTCCCAGCGGCAGATAGGTGTAGACCCCGGAAGTCAGCTTGCGGATGAAGCCGCCCCGCACCAGCAGCTGGTGGCTGATGACATCGGCCTCCGCCGGCATTTCCTTGGTGGTGGGCAGCAGTAACTGTGAATAACGCATGGTCAATCTCCGTTGGCAAATAGACGTCAGGGAAGCAGGTTACAGACCGGCCTTGAATTCCCGTTCCATTTTATGCAGTTCTTCCAGAAAAACCGATAACAGTTCGGATTCAGGAACTTTCTTGAAAATTTCACCCTTCTTAAAAAGAATCCCCACACCATTGCCCCCGGCAATACCGATATCCGCCTCGCGCGCCTCTCCGGGCCCGTTGACCACGCAGCCCATGACCGCCACTTTCAGCGGTGCTTCCATGGTCTGCAGATGGCGCTCCACTTCCTCAGCCAGGGAAAAGAGGTTAATGCGGGTGCGGCCGCAGGTAGGACAGGAAATCATCTCCGGGCCGCGCTCGCGGATGCGCAGGCAGCGCAGCAGCTCGTAGGCAACGCGGATTTCCTCCACCGGATCACGGGTGAGCGAGATGCGCAGCGTATCGCCAATGCCGTCGGCAAGGAGCATCCCCAGGGCAACGCTTGACTTGACCGTGCCGGGAATGAGGCCGCCCGCCTCGGTAACGCCCAGATGCAGCGGGTAGTCGGTCTGCTCCGAAAGTTTCCGGTAGCCGGCGATGGTGGTAAGGGTGTCAGACGACTTGATCGAAATCTTGATCGCGTCAAACCCGTGCGCTTCAAGAAGCCGCACATTGTTCAAGGCGCTCAGAATCAGGGCATCGGGATGTTCCGGTGTCGGGTAGCCGTACTCGCGTAAGAGCCCCTTTTCGATGGAGCCGGAATTCACGCCCACGCGAATGGGCACATGGTGCAGCTTGGCGGCATCCACCACCCGGGCCAGCTTGTCCTCGCCGCCCAGATTACCGGGATTGATGCGGATGCCATGGGCACCATGCTCCATGGCGGCCACTGCCAGGCGCGAATCGAAATGGATGTCCGCAATCAGAGGGATGGCGATACGCTCGCGGATGGCGGTGATGGCCTCCGCCGCAGCCTGATCGGGTACAGCCACCCGGATGATCTCGCAGCCCGCCGTTTCAAGCGCGTGAACCTGCTCCACGGTGGCGTCCACATCACTGGTCAGGGTGTTGGTCATGGACTGCACCACGATGGGGGCGTTATCCCCAATGGGCACATTGCCCACTGTGATGCGGCGCGTGTGTCTGCGTTGAATCATTGCACCTGCTCCCCGCGCATGGCGTGTAGATTAAGTTCCGCTTCCGAGGCGCGCACATAAAGCGGCGCCAGTGTTTCTGCGGCCGGGGCTTCGCCACCCGCAAAAAGAAGAGCCCCGCAGAAGCCCACCAGGGCCGCGCGCGGATACAGTACCCGGCTGTGCCACACCTGCGCATGCGAATGGCCTGCGAATACATCGCCGCAGGCAAACACCCCTGGACCTGCCACCAGACAGGGCTCGGTAATCTTTTCAGCAAGCTGCCCGGGACTCAGCACCAGGAAAGAGCCGGTGCGCCCATAGGCCTGTTCGTTCCACTGATAACGGCCCGCGTACACCTGCTGTTTCCGGGCATCGAGGAGACAGTACACCGGCAGCCCGGCAGGCGGCAGCTGGGCAGCCAGCGCGTCCAGCGTCGGCACCCCGATAAGCGGAAGCCCCGCTGCCAGAGCAATGCCCTTGGCCGCGGCCATGCCAATACGCAGGCCAGTGAACGAACCCGGTCCCAGGCTGACCGCGACAACGTCCAGATCCTCCCAGGAAAGCCCCGTTGCCTCAAACATTGCCACAACTGAACCAAGCAGGCGTCTTGAATGCGACTGCTCGGGCTGTACCGTGTATTCCGCGAGCACCTTGCCGGTCGCCAGATCCCCCCGGGTGAGGGCCACGCTGCCGCAGCCGGTGGCCGTCTCAAACGCCAGGGTCAGGAGGCCAGCCATCGCTTCACCAACCGAAGGATATCGTTATAAAAAACAAAAACCATCAGTGTGCCGAGAATAGCTATACCAAACTTCTGACTGATTTCCATGCTCCGCTCGCTCAAGGGGCGGCGGCGGATAGCCTCGAGCGTCATAAACACCAGATGGCCGCCATCCAGGACCGGGATGGGCAGCAGGTTCAGCACGCCCAGGTTCACGCTCAAAAGGCCCATGAAATAGAGAAGATTGATCCAGCCCGCCTTCATCTGCTGGCCGGCAATTTCGGCAATGCGGATGGGCCCACCCAGTTCGCTTGCCGGAATCACCCGCTCAATCATCTTCACAATCCCCATGACCGTCAGGTAGCACAGATTCCAGGTCTGGGTCAAAGCCCCCTGCATGGCCTGGCCGGCAGAGGTTTTCACGTAATGCACCTCGTCGCTGCGCATAATGCCCAACATATACCGCTTCCCGGTCACCTCGCCAA
>DAIODL010000317.1:0-2505 GCA_036746815.1 Desulfobulbus sp. | reverse complement strand
ATGGCACGGGTCCACATCGTCAACAACCGCAGCGCGGTACGCAATTGTCTGGGTAAACGCAACGATACCCCGCAGAAGAAACCAACGGGGCACAAGTGAAATTACCTGCGCGTATCATCAATAAAACCAGGGAATATGCGTCCCGCCTGCTGCGGAGAATGCGGGCGGAATGGATGCAGGACCTGCTCTTTTTCATGTTTGCCTGCATGCTGGCAAGTTTCCTGATCGCCAACCTTATTGTCGGCTCATACGGAAAATACACCTATGATGATGTGGATACGCTGCCATCCGAGTACGCGGCGCTGGTGCTGGGCACTTCGAAATGGCTGGGGGCCGGCCGTAAAAACCTCTATTACCAATACCGCATCGAGGCGGCTCTGACGGCCTACAAAATGGGGAAATGCAAAAAAATCATTGTCTCCGGAGATAACCGCAGCATTCACTACAATGAGCCCATGACCATGAAGCGTGATCTCATGCGGCTGGGCGTACCGGAGGCGGATATCATCTGCGACTACGCGGGCACCCGCACCCTTGATTCCATCATCCGCTTCAAGGAAATCTTCGGCCAGGACCGGGGCATTGTTATCTCCCAGAAATTCCACAACAGCCGGGCCATTTATATTGCCCGGCATAAAGGTATTGAGCTGATCGGCTTCAACGCCCGGGATGTGGACCGCACCAGCGGCATTAAAACCCGTATGCGCGAAGTGGGCTCCAAGCTGTTCGCGGTACTGGATGTGATTGTTTTTGATACCCAGCCACGCCATCTGGGCGACAAAATCAATATCTGACGGGGCTTAAACCCTCAAACTCAATACGGTACCAGCTCGAACAGCCGCTTGTGGGGATCGATCTGGATGTGATAGTAGCGGTCCTGGGGCATATAGATGTAGGGGATTTCCTTCTCCTCACGGGAAAGGAAAGAAGAGAGAATCATCCGGTTTACCGCCCGGTGACCGACGATCATGATGTTCTCCCCGTAATTGTTCAAGAAAAACACCTTTTTCAGCCCCCGATGCACCCGGTCTTCCATGGTGCGGTAGCCCTCCCCTTCAGGATACACATAGCGATACTTGTTCGGACCCCGGGAACGGGCCACCTGCGGCATCTTGCGGCGGACCTCCTCGTAGGTCATGTCCTCACACACACCGGCATGGATCTCATTGAACTCCGGCAGCGCGATGATGGAACAGCCCGTCTGCCGCTCGGCAATGGGCTTGGCCGTCTGCATGGTGCGGATATAGTTGCTGGTGAAAATAATGGGGATACGCTCTGTGGCAAAATGTTCGGCCAGGGCATGCGCCTGGGCCAGCCCTTTTGACGTGAGGCTGGAATCGCCACCGATGCGGTCTTCCAGATTGTACACGGTCTCACCATGCCGTACCAGAAACAGGTTGCGTACGATGCGGGTGGTGATGATATCGCGGATACGGTCATAAAAGGGCAGCACCTCGGAGATCTGCTCCTGGAGGATGCAGTTGTCGAATGAATCCACGAGGATACGGTTGGGTTCACTGTCCAGCGGCTCGTAAATGGACTCGTAATAGACGATGCGTTTCAGGAAACTGTCCCGGGCTTCCGCCTGCGTTAACTTGCTGAATTCGGGGAGCTCGGCCTTGCGGTCAAGGTTGGCTTCCAAAGCCTCTTCATCGGCATTGAGACACTCGACAAACAAAACGGGCAGACCGGAAAACGAACGCACCAGTTTCTGTCTGCGTTCGCGGGTGACGTTACTGGCGTCCATGATCGCCACCTCACCGCCCTCATTCAGAAAGGCCTGGGCCTTCTCAATGTTGACGCGGCAGATTCTCTCCCGCATCTCTCTGCCCATGGCGTTGTTTGGAGAAAAAAATTCCGAGTCAGACACATTCTCCTGCGTGTCCAGTTCCCGCCGCAGTTGCCCATTATTAAAAATGCTGACCCGGACGCCATCGAGTTCCAGTGTGCGGCCGAGTTTACGGGCCATGGTCGATTTCCCTCTGGCCGGCAGTCCTACCATTACAATCAGTAATTTCCCTCTCATGCTGCGCTCCTCTTCATTGAGCACGCGTTAATCGTGTATTTTTTATTGTAAGGATTGCTGGAAAAAATTGCAGGAAAATTTCTTGTTTTCCCGGGCCAGCTTCCCCTTGCGCTCCCCCCTGCTTTGCTATAGCTTACCCAGAAAACAATCCCGGTCAGCATGGCGGCTGACCGTGCTTTTTTGTCTTCTCGCCCTTCTTTTTCATAGGGACCTCACAGTGACTGCACAAAAAAAAGAAACCTTTCTGAAAGATTACACTCCTCCTGAATATCTTATTGATTCCATTCATCTTCGTGTTGAACTCGACCCCAAGGCCACTCTGGTTGAATCCACCCTGCAGGTCCGCCCCAACTGTGCGGGGCAACCGCCTCTGGTGCTGAACGGCAAGCGGCTGGAACTGCTCGGTGTGGCGGTCAATGGCGACGCCCTGACCGAAAAGGAATACAGCTTTCGCGATAACCTGCTCACCATCCCCAAGG
>DAIODL010000316.1:0-2526 GCA_036746815.1 Desulfobulbus sp. | reverse complement strand
GCAGCCACGGTCCCGGTCATCGGCCGGGATGAACATGAGCAGATACTACTTGATTTCCGGACCGTTGCGGAAGCTGAGGAAGAGATCCTGTTTGCAGGTATTGGTGAGGTATTGACCGGCGTTCTGGATTGAGGGTAAACGCATTTTGCAGCGCACATCCCTGACATTGGATTATATATATGTACCCTGTTGTGTTTCCTGTAACTATGCAGGAAGATGGATAGAGATGAGAGAGTGGCTGGTGCGGCTCCCTTGAGTGATTCTCCTTTTATACGTTCGTGTTTTCTATGCTCACTCTTGAAGATTTTTTTCTGTTTTCCCAGGAATTTGCCGACATTCTTGCCGCGCAGTTGCCACTGCCGGCAACTGTCTATTTTTATGCTCTGGCTGAGGATGGTTCCATGCATCCCCTGTATGAACATCTGCTGGGGCCCCGTAAAACAGTACCTGAGTCCATTCGTGAGCTTTCACAACCCTGGGTTGATGCCGGTCAGCTGGTGTTTCCTTTTATCCTTGATTGCGGGGAAATGGTCACCGCGGTGGTGGGGGATATTGATGCGGCGTTTGTGCGCAAGATGTCGGCATCCTGGCTTAAGGAAATCCTGGCGAATTTGCAGGACCGGTACGAGGCTGTGCGGCTCAGTGGTATTGATCCGGAGACCGAACTGTATAACCGGCGGGCTCTGACCTCGCTTGTTCGCTGTACCAGAGAGGAGTATGACGGGTTTCTGCTGTTCATCAGCACCGTTTTTCCCAGAAAATCGGCAGCCGCCAATCTGCAGAAACTTAAAGAAATTGCCGACCTGCTTCTGGCCGGTGGGTCAGGCCCTTATTTTTCCTTCGGATATGGGGTATTTGGTCTGTATGTGCCCTTGCCGCAGCGCTCGGTTGCCCTGAAGGTAGCTCGGCAGCTGCAGCGGCAACTGCGCCGCGAGGGGATGGGCAAGGTGCAGATTGGCCTGGGGCGCATGGGCGTCCGCTCGGGTGAAACGCCCGAGGAGAGTCTGGAGAGGCATTGGCACTCCCTGGCACTCGCTGAAAAGCGTGGCCCTTTTGGACTCTGCGACATTGATACCCTGGATGCGCATCATGCCCATCCTTTTGTGCTGGCCGATACGGAACTCTTTACCCGTGGACGGCGCTTGTGGCGTCCGCTGCGCAGTTTTACGCTGGCGCTGATCAGTTTTCAGCAGACGGTCAATGCCGAGGCGATTGCTGCCTGGAATGGCGGTGACGCAAAACGGCTGCAGAAGGTCGGTGGGGTAGCGCTGGCGCACAGGCAGCAACTCCTGCTGGTTTTTCCTGAGCGTCAGCCGCAGGAAATCGAGAAGGTTCTTGGTGCCATCGCAGCTGACGCCAAAAAACAATTCACCGCGGAATCCTTCATGGGCGGGGTGGCGTACTGGCCCTGTCTTGATTTCACCAAGGATGAGGTGGTGGGGAACTGCCTGAAGGCACAACGGCATGCAGCGTTTCTCGAACCGGGCAGCGTGGTCACCTTTGATCATATCACCCTGAATATCAGCGGTGATTATTCATTTGACGAGGGCGATTATCGGGCCGCGATGCGTGAATACCGGCGAGGCCTGCGTCTGCAGGCAGGAGATGTGAATCTGACCAACAGCCTGGGCGTGACTCTGGTGGAATGCAACCAGTTGCGGCCCGCGGCCCAATGCTTCCAGGATGCTTTACAGCAGGAACCCACCAATTACATGGCCCTGGTGAATCTGGGCAGGGTGTGGCAGACACTGCGTCAACCGAAAAATGCTCTGGAATGTTTTGAACGGGCCTTTGCCGCGCACGCCGGGGAAAAGATTGCCGGCCAGGAGCTGTTCCTGCCGCTGGCAACACTGTACATTATGTTCAGCCGTTTCAGTCAGGCAATCACGGTCCTGCAGCAGTGGGAGCAGCGGCCGGGCAGTGACCAGGAATTTCTGCTCTACCGGCTGCTGGGGCTCAGCTATCTGGAGAGCGGACAACAGGTAAAAGCTATTGCTGCCTGTCAGAAGGCTTTGCGTCTTTTCCCGCAGGATAATGTGTCAATCAGCATGCTGGGACTCTTGTATGTGATGCAGGGGGAGGGCAACGAGCTGGGAGTGTCTTTGTGCATGAAGGCGCTGGCGCTGGATAATTTTAATCCCGATCATTGGTACCGGCTGGGGCGGGTCTATCAGCGTCTCGAGCAGTTGCCGGAGGCGCTGGATGCGTGCAAACATTGTCTGCAGTTGCAGCGGACTCATGTTGCCGGCACGGTACAACTCGGTGAGATCTACAGGGCACTGGGACGGGAAGCGCAGGCCAAGCGCGCTTTTCACCGCGCGCTGGACATGAAAAAGTGCACGGAAATGTTCGCCAAACGGATACACCGGTATCTTGCTGATAAATAATTCCACAAGAAAAAAAGAACCACGCGTTACGGTAAGGTAATTTACGGAAGTGCGCTTGGTGCAGGGATATTTTATTTATTCAGTAAATTTTTAAAAAAAAGTTGCAATCTTCTGTATAAAGTTTGCTAAAATTATATTG
>DAIODL010000315.1:0-2544 GCA_036746815.1 Desulfobulbus sp. | reverse complement strand
TTGGTTTCCGGCAAGGACATCCCCGAGGCCACCCGTGACGCAGAGGTTATTTTTTCGGGCAAGGGATTTGTGGCCCAGCAGGGCATTGCCGTGGGCCGGGTGTTCCAGGTAACCAGCGACCAGGATCTGGCCAGATTTCCCCATGGCGCCATTCTGCTTTCGCGCTTCACCTCGCCGCGCTTTTCCGCGGTCATGCACAAGGCGCAGGGCATCATCACCGACGTGGGCTCGCCCACCGGGCACATGGCCACGCTTGCGCGCGAGTACCGGGTGCCCACCATCGTCAATACGGAGATCGCTACTTCGCTCCTGAAAAATGACGACGAAATCACCCTGGATGCCACGCAGAATATTGTGTACCGGGGCAACATCGGTGTGCTTGATCATTTTTAGCTGATTGAGGAGGAAGTGTTCGAGGATTCCTACGAATACCGGCTGCTCGGGCGGCTCCTCAATTTGATCAGTCCACTGCACCTCCTGGATCCGCAGGCGGAAAATTTCACCGCCGCTTCCTGCCGTACTTATCATGACATAACGCGTTTTATTCATGAAAAATCGGTGGAAGAGCTGGTACATCTCAGCGAGACCCAGGGGGCGCGCTACCTCTCCGCGCCCAAACGGCTGGCTTCGAAGCTGCCCCTTGGCCTGATGGTCATCGATGGCGGCGGCGGCACCACCTGTGACCCGGAGGCCACCACCATTACCATGGACCAGATTGTCTGCCAGCCCCTGCACGAGCTGCTCAAGGGCATGACCTGCTTGTGGGCCACGGACCCGGTGGACGTGGATCTGGGCAGTTTCATGTCCAGCTTCACCCGCACCTTTTCCGCCTCCATGGCGCGTCCCGAGGCGATCGGCCGCAACCTGGTGGTGGTGCTGAATCATTACCTCAACATCAACATGCGGCTCGGGTATCATTTCACTATTATTGATGCCTATATTGCCGAAAACATTAACGATAATTACATTTATTTCCGGTTCCTGGGCGGGGTGACCGAATTCATCCGCCGCTCACGCCGCGCCGCATTTATCGCCAAGGTGCTGGGGCACTACGATTTCCGGGTGGAAGTGCATGGCGATCTGGTGGTGGGCCGTATCAAGAAACTGGCGCAGGAACGCATGGCCCCGCGCATGCGCATGCTGGGCGGTCTGGTCGGCTATACACGACAGCTCGATGCCCGTATGCATACGGACAGCGACGTTGACCATCATGTGGAAATTTTCCTGCAGTCAATGCAGACCTGTATTGGAGGATAGGATGACAACAACCAGCGATGCCGTAACTCCCCTGCGGATTTTGGTTCTGGACGATGAACCCATTGTCTGCAAGCGGCTCAAACCCGCCTTTCAGAAAATGGGGCATACCGTGGAAACCTTTACCGACGGCAAGCAGGCCCTGGCCCGCCTGGGCGAGGTGCCTTTTGACATTGTGGTGACCGATCTGAAGATGGAGGGCATGGACGGTATTCAGATGCTGAACGCGGCCAAGGCCTCCTCGGCCAACACCGAGGTAATTGTCATCACCGGGTTTGCCACCCTGGAGACGGCCAAGGAATCCTACCGTAAGGGTGCTTTTGATTTTGTCGCCAAGCCGTTCAAGCTGCGCGACATCATTGACTGCGTCAAGCGTATTGAAAACAAGCGCCGGGGAGTGACGGCGCCTCCTGCCGCGTAAAGCACACGGTCATGTTTGCGGATATCCGGCAATGGTTGGGAAGGCGCCGTGAGCGAAGCCAGGCGGCGGATCAGGAGATTGGTCTCTGGCGGCTGCAGGCCCTGTTCAACAACTTCAAGCGCATTCTCCTGCTCAATAACGCTGTCCTCGAAGAGATGGCGAAGATGGAGCGGGCCCAGGGCGGTGAGTACATCTTTGACCGCAACTTCCTGGAAACCGAGGTGAGCATCATTGCCAGCAAGGTGCATCACATCGCCTACAACTTAAACGCCCTCACCGGCAACCACCACATCCAGCTCTATGACCGCTACCAGGAACTGCGCACCCTGCTGGACGACATCCTTTCCAACAATATCCGTGCCCTCACCTCGGAAGCGGCTCTGCCGCTGAACATTGTGGGCTGGGAGCACGAGGCCCTGGTGGGCATGGATCTGGTCTGCCTGGCCGAGCTTTTTTACTATCCCTGGATTGCCCCGGTGGACGGTTTTGCCGTAACCCATGACGGGATGCGCGTCCTCAAAACAGAGCAGGAGCAGGGGAAGGTCACCAGCCGGTGGCGCTCCGAGGTACGGGCTGCCATTGCCGACAACCTGCATCATCTTCTGGAGGAACAGCCCTGCGTACCCATCACGGTGGTGGTCACCCGCATTGAGGACGAGGAGGAGCCGCTGGAGGAGGTGGGCAGCTTTCAGATCCGGGTGGATTATGTGCACCGGCAGTCCTCGGTGGTGCGGCTCAATGAATGGGGTGTGGAGCTGGAGGTGATGGAGCGGGTAATGCTGGCCGAAATCCAGCCCGATGAGAGCAGCAGCCGCGAGTGGCAGTATGGCGACGTGGATCTCATGCTGCACAGTCTGGAAAAGATTGTC
>DAIODL010000314.1:0-2553 GCA_036746815.1 Desulfobulbus sp. | reverse complement strand
TCGTGCATGACGAGACCTTGTCGCCGGTGACCACCGTTGACGAGCATACGGTGCTCGCCATGGCGGTGTATATTGATGGCAAGGTGCGGCTGATCGATAATGGCCATATTCTGCCGCAGGCCGCATAAACAATTTTATCTATAATGGGACGAACCTTGTCCCCTGACCAAGAGAGGTGCTGTCGTGCCTGGTTTTGAAGTCTTTGGAACTGAAGAAAAACAGCAGGTTATGGACGTGCTGGACAGCGGCGTGCTGTTCCGCTACGAATTTGCCGCACAGCGCAACAATGTGTGGAAGGTGCTGGAATTTGAAAAGGCTTTTGCTGCCTATACCGGTGCCGGTCATGCCCAGGCGGTAACGTCCGGGAGTGCGGCGCTGAAGGTGGCGCTGGCTGCACTTGGTGTGGGCGCCGGTGATGAGGTGATCACCCAGGGCTTCACCTTTGTGGCCACCTGGGAATCAGTGCTGGACTGCGGCGCCATGCCCATCTTCGCCGAGGTGGACAAAACCCTGAACATGGATCCTGCGGACCTGGAAAAGAAAATCACCCCGAAAACCAAGGTGATTATCCCGGTGCACATGATGGGCGCGCCTGCCCGCATCAATGAGATCAAAGCCATCGCTGACCGCCATGGCATTCCGGTGCTGGAGGATACGGCCCAGGCCGCCGGTTGCCGCCTGCATGGCAAGCACATGGGTACCTTTGGCGCCGCCGGCACCTTTTCCTTTGACTCGGTGAAGACCATCACCACCGGCGAGGGGGGCATGTGCATCACCAATGATGCCAGGTTGTGGGAACGCATGTCCGCCTATCATGATCATGGGCATGACCATCTGCCCAACCCCGGCGGCCGTGGTGGTGAGAGCCGTCCCTTCATCGGCTTCAACTTCCGCATGATGGAGATTCAGGGTGCCATTGGGCTCGCGCAGCTGGCAAAGCTGGATTCTATTGTGGCGGCGCAGCAGAAGAACAAGCAGTTTTTCAAGGAAGCCATCAGCGTGCTGCCCGGTGTGGAATTTCGCGAGGTGCTTGATCCGGTGGGTGACGCGGCCACCTTCTGCTGTTTCTTCCTGCCCGACAAGGCCCGGACCCAGGCGGTCAACAAGGTGCTGCGGGAGGCGGGCGTCGGTGCCATCAACTGGAGTGAAAATGGCTGGCACTACTACCCCAACTGGGAACATCTGCTGGAAGGGAAGACACCCTTTGGTGAAGGCTGGCCCTTCATTGACCATGGTAAACGGCGGGTAGTTTACGATCCCAAAGCATTACCGCAGTCGGCAGCCATCCTTGAGCGCACCCTGACCTATCAGGTGCCCATCATTCTGCCAGAGGAGCGCAAAACAGCCATTGCCGCGGCTCTGAAAAAAGCGGTCTGAACAACAGCGCCGCAAGCGAAACTTGCGCGTTTTATTTATGCACCCCCTGTTCATCCTGGCGCGAGCCGGACTGGACCGGGGGTATTTTTTTGCCCGTTCCCACATACACGTCAAAACGGATGGCCTTGCCGCGCAGGGTGTAGGAAGGAGAAAGGGACGCCAGTGGAGCTGCCTTGAGCGGCCGTTTGACCACCACTTTTTTCGCATCTGCGTGCAGCGCCGCCTGCAGAAGTGATTCCGGCTCTTCAGAAAAACCCTGATGCAGTGCCTGTAAAAGGCGAAGATTCTCCTTCACCTTGGCGCTCTTGCTGCGCTGGGGGAACATGGGATCCAGATAGATCACATCCGGCGGTTCGGATACTTGGGGAAGCAGTGTGCGGGCATCGCCCTGTAAAAGCTGCATACGATCGATGATTTCTGCCAGGTCCGGAATGAGTTGCGCCCGTGCGAGCCCGTTGGCCAGCAATTCCGCAACCACGGGATGCTGTTCCATCATGACCACCCTGAACCCATGGGCCGCGAGCAGAAAACCGTCCCGCCCCAGCCCGGCGGTGGCATCGACCACCAGGGGCGCGATCTGGTGACGAACCCGCGCCGCCTGTACCAGCAGTTCCTGCCCGGTATGGCGGCTGCGGCGGCGGGCCTGGTTTGAATCAAAATCAACCCACAGGGCGCCTGTCAGTTCCGGGTCTCCGGGGATGCGAAAAAAAAGCCGTCCCTCGGCAAGACACAGCAAAGGCCCCTGCGCGGGCTCCGTCAAAGCCAGCGCAACCCCCAGTCTGTCAGCCACCTGCTGCGCCTGTGCCCGTTCAGCGGCTACGGGTGTCCATAAGGAAAGCGGCAGGGAAGGGGAAGCCATGCGACCTCGCGAAAATGAAAAGATTTTTTATAAAACTGCCAACTTTTTTTATAATGTAAGTGCAGCAAAATATATTTCAAACAAGCGTCCCGCCATAGCGGAATCAGGTGATTGTTCCTGAGCGGAAACGCATTGTAGCACTATTGCTGCTTATCCCGCAAACCCTTGCTCAGCAGAGGGGAAAATTACGGTGGGCGTTCGACACATTATAGAATATATTGCCCCATCTCTGAGGAGATGGCTGACGGGCAGCCGACATTTTGGCAGAGAGCAGGCAGGTTTTCCCTGCCGCCGTGACTGCTCATGCCGGTGAAGAA
>DAIODL010000313.1:0-2557 GCA_036746815.1 Desulfobulbus sp. | reverse complement strand
CAATAAATATATCAGCAGATAACCACTTGTTTCATAACATCCCCTCACATTCATCAGGAGAAGATATGCCCACTTTGATTATTACCGTTCTTATCATTGCTGCCATCATCCTCTGGGGCGTGGCCGTCTACAATGCATTGGTGCGCAAGCGCAACATGGTTGAAGAAGCCTGGAGTGGCATTGATGTGCAGCTCAAACGGCGGACCGATCTCATCCCCAATCTGGTATCCACGGTGAAGGGCTATGCCAGCCATGAAAAAAGCACTCTGGAGGAGATTGTGCAGCTCCGCGGCCAAGCCCAAAATGCGCAGGGCGTGGCTGAGACCGCACAGGCGCAGGGGCTGCTCGGCGCGGCTCTGGGCAAACTTTTTGCCCTGGCGGAAAATTATCCTGCTCTTAAAGCCAACACCAACTTTATCGAGCTGCAAAAGACCCTGAGGGAAATCGAGGAGCAGATTCAAATGGCCAGGCGCTACTACAACGGCGCGGTCCGCGAGTTGAACATTGCGGTTGAAGCGTTTCCCTCAAATCTCATTGCCCACCAATTCGGCTTCGCCAAGGCTGAATTTTTTGAATTGAAAAATGTTGCCGAGCGTGCGGTTCCCCAAGTGCAGTTTTAATGGGCTCTGTCGGGCTGAGTTTTTTCCGGTCGGGCTTTCCTGTGCGGCCCGTCTTTTAAAGAAGTCGAGGACATGATGAAGAATCGCTGGCTGTTACTTATCCCGCTGCTCCTCGCCATGGCCATTCCAGTCCTGGCGCAGGAACGGGTGGTTGATTTCGCCTCCACAGTGTTTATTCAACAGGACGGCGAGTTGCTGGTCACCGAAAATATTACGGTAGATGCCGAGGGAAGGCAGATCAAACGAGGCATCGTACGGGAGTTCCCTACTCGTTATACCGATAAGCAAGGCCGTATGGTTCGGGTCGGTTTTGAGTTGTTATCCGTCAAACGGGATGGTCACGCAGAACCGTACCACACCAAGAGCATGCGCAATGGTATCGCTATTTATGCCGGCAAGAGCGACGTGTTGCTTCGTCACGGGCGCACCATGTATACCATCGAGTACCGCACCACCCGGCAGCTGGGCTTTTTTGCGGATCATGATGAACTCTACTGGAATGTGAACGGCAACGGTTGGCGTCTTCCCCTGGACAAGGTCAGCTGCGATGTCATTCTTCCCTCAGGCGCCATTGCCACGGAAGGCTGGGAATATGAGGGTGTCCGTGGGAGTAAAGATGGCCGCCGTGTTGAGGGCGGTGACTTCCGAATCCATTTCGCTTCCAGCCATGCCTATGCGCCGGGCGAAGGGCTGACCATCGCCGTGAGCTGGCCCAGGGGATTTGTTACCCCGCCTGGCGCAATCGATCGCACCCTTGCCGTGCTTTCCGCCAGGGGCAGTCTCGTTCCGGCCAGCCTTGGCGGCGGTCTGCTGCTGCTGTACTTTCTGCTCGCCTGGCTCAAGGTGGGAAGAGATCCTGCCCGGGGGGTGGTTATTCCCCGTTTTGCTCCGCCCAAAGGTTTTTCTCCGGCTATGGTGCGGATGTTGTGGAAAATGCATTTTGACAATACCGCCTATACGGCAGGCATCATCAACATGGCGGTCCAGGGCGGGCTGAAGATCAATGAACAGGATAAGACGGCCCTGGAGTTGAGCGACCAGGCCCCCCGGTCTCTCTCAGCGGGTGAGCGTGCGGCCTGGAATGAGTTGCGCCTGGGCGGAGAGCGGATTCAGCTTGAAAGAAGCAAGTACCGTATTCTCAACCGGGCACAGCAGGCCATGAAAGACAAGCTTTCCAGGGAGCTGGCTTCCACGTATTTCCTCACCAATTCCCTCTGGATGGTGCCGGGGCTGGCAATAACCCTGCTTGCCATTGGCGGGATAGCGTACCTGGCCAATGACCCTGAGCAGGTTCTCTTCATGAGCGTCTGGCTGACCGGCTGGACCTTCGGCTGCGTCATCCTGGTACGGCAGGCGCTGATAAGCTGGCAAGCCCACGGGGTGATGGGTATTGTGGGCGCCATGGTGAAGACCCTTCTGGCCCTTCCCTTCCTGGCAGGTGAAATAGTGGGGCTTGGTTTGCTTATCCGTCAAATCGGCTTGGCCGCCGGTATCGTCTTCATTGGCATCATCGGCATGAACGCCCTGTTTTATGAACTGCTTAAGGCACCGACCCGGGTCGGTCGGGCGATTCTGGACGAAATCGAGGGGTTTAAGCTGTATCTGTCAGTGGCGGAAAAGGACCGGCTCAATTTTATCCATCCTCCTGAAGAAACCCCTGAACTTTTTGAACAGTTTCTGCCCTACGCCATTGCCCTCGGGGTCGAAAATCAGTGGGGCGCTCGTTTTGCCAATGTGCTCAGTCAGGCCGGATATGCACCGGAGTGGTATCAGGGCCGCCGCTGGAACCGGCTGCATCCCTCCTCTTTTGCCTCTGACCTGGGCAGCAGCATGCAATCAGACATATCCTCGGCCTCGATGGCTCCCGGCTCCTCGTCTGGAATGGGCGGTGGCGGCTGCTCGGGTGGCGGTGGTGGTGGCGGTGGCGGCGGCGGCTG
>DAIODL010000312.1:0-2600 GCA_036746815.1 Desulfobulbus sp. | reverse complement strand
GATTCTGGCAAACTGGAAAGCCAATTTTGGACCGGACCGGGCCATGCGGTGGCTGGATACCTTTGCGGGAACGTATCGCGCCCGCACGGACGTGGAAGTCATTCTGGCGGTGCCGGTGTTCATGCTGGAGCGTGTGGCAGGCAAGGTGGCGGGCATTGCCGGGGTGCGGCTGGCCGCGCAATCAGTTTCCTCTTATCCCCAGGGCAGCTACACGGGCTCAACCCCGGCGGCGTGGCTGCGCGGGCTCGCTGACTATGTGCTCATCGGCCACCGGGAGCGGCGCAAATATTTTCACGAGACCATCCAGGATGTGGCACGTCAGTCCTTTGAGGCGCTGCATGAGGAACTGAAACCCATTGTCTGCGCGGACCAGTCCCTGCTCACCTCCCAGGCCGCGGCCATGGAGGACAAGGAGCTGGATCACCTGATCTGGGCCTACACGCCGGAAACCCCGGAAACTCTGGAGATGGCGAGAACCGCCGCGGATATCGCCCAGTACCTGCCGCAGATGGCGCGCCGGACCAATAACCGTCCGGTGCTGTACGGCGGCGGCGTGACGCCCGCAAACGCAGCCGGACTGTGGAAAATTCCCGGCCTCAGCGGTTTGATGCTCGGCTCCGGCTGCCTGGATGCAGCGGCCTTTGCCGGGCTGGTGAATCAGCTGTAAGAGTCAGCCAGACTCCTTCAAAAATAATTCGTTTTATAGGTGAGAAGGCAGTTCACAAATAAGAGAAGGGATTGACTTTTTTCACGGCTGTTTGTGAAAATCAATGTGGATCCAGTTGGTACAAAAAAAGCTGTTAAGAGAACGCGTAACGCTGTCTCTTAACAGCTTTTTTTAGTTTCCGAGGTTGCTGTTACTTTTTAGGATAGAATCCTGACGGGGCCTCGGAGAGATTGATCATGATGTTCTTCATCTGGGTATAGTGCTCCAGAATCACCTTGTGCGTCTCACGGCCGATGCCCGAGTTCTTGTAACCACCGAACGGGGAGCCTTCCGGGATCTGGTTATAGGTGTTGACCCACATACGTCCGGTTTCCACGCCACGGGCTACACGGATAGCCCGGTTGATATTCTTGGTCCAGACTGCGCCGCCCAGCCCGTAGGAGCTGTCGTTGGCCATTTTGATCACTTCGTCTTCCGAGTGGAATTTAATCACGCAGGCCACCGGTCCAAAGATCTCCTCCTGTGCGACCCGCATATTATTGGTGACATCAACAAGCAGGGTCGGACGGATAAAATTGCCTTTGGCAAATTCGCCATCCGTCATCTGATAGCCACCGCAGGCCACCCTGGCGCCTTCCTGTTTGCCGATTTCAATGTAACTCATAATCTTTTTGACTTGGGTTGCATTAATCTGCGCCCCCATCTGGGTTGCTGCTTCCCACGGCATGCCAACAGTCACGGCATCAAAGCGCTTGGCTGCCTCTTCAATAAATTTGTCATAGATGGTGTCCTGCACAAACACACGGGAACCGGCGCAGCAGACCTGCCCCTGATTAAACAGGATGCCCAGCTGTACACCGTCCATGGCCATTTCCCAGTCGCAGTCATCAAAGAAAATATTTGCCGATTTGCCGCCGAGTTCCAGCGTGGAAGGAATGAGCCGGTCGGATGCTGCCAAGGCTACCCTGCAGCCGACTTCGGTGGAACCCGTAAAGGCCAGTTTGCGGAATCCCTTGTGGTGCAAGATATATTCACCGGCTTTGGAACCGGAACCGGTGGTGACATTCAGCACGCCCGGAGGCAGAATATCCTGAATAAGACGGGCAAATTCCAGCACCGAAAGAGGCGTGTCACTCGAAGGTTTGAACACGGAGCAGCAGCCGGCTGCCAGTGCCGGTGCGAGTTTCCACGCAGCCATCAGAAACGGAAAGTTCCAGGGGACAATCTGCCCGACAACGCCGATCGGCTCCCGGAGAATCAGAGAAAGGAATTGTTCGTTCAGCACGCTCGCACTCCCTTCCTCAGCTAAAATGCAGGCCGCAAAATAACGAAAATGCTCAGCCGACAAGGGAACATCAACATTCATGGTTTCACGGATGGGTTTGCCGTTATCCATCATTTCAACCTTGGCGAGGAACTCCTTGTTCGCATCAATGACGTCGGCAATTTTATTCAGCATGGCGGCTCGGGCCGATGGCGTAACCTTTTTCCATGTTTCAAATGCCTTGTTGGCCGCTACAACGGCCTCGTTGATGTCTGCCTCTGTCGCCTGCGCACAGGAGGCCAGTACTTCGCCATTTGCCGGGCATTTGGTTTGGAAGGTGCCGCCGTCAGACGCATTTTTCCACACACCGTTAATGAACAGGCCATACTGTTGCTGCAGATCAAGCTTTTCCATAAGAATCCCCTCCTGTAAAGTGAGCGACCATCGGCATAAAACCGGTGGTCTCGGTTGAGAAGCCACGTAGAGTCGTGTTATTGAAACATTAATGCCATAATGCTGAGATGAAACCTCATTCAGTTACTTTGTTAATGTATCAATATTTCTGTATATTCATTGAGCACCTGGTAGCTCGCACAAAGACTGTATTTGGGGATTTTTTTTAAGAAAAGCGGGACCGTCACCCCTTTTTGCTGCTCTCCAGCATGCTGG
>DAIODL010000311.1:0-2633 GCA_036746815.1 Desulfobulbus sp. | reverse complement strand
TTTCACGTTGATGGAGACCGGCCTGGAGATACCAATGGCATAGGCCACCTGCACTTCGCACTCATTGGCAAGCCCCGCAGCCACAATATTCTTGGCCACATAGCGGCCCATGTAGGCAGAGGAACGGTCAACTTTCGATGGATCCTTGCCGGAAAAAGCGCCACCGCCGTGGGAGCCGCGTCCGCCGTAGGAATCCACGATGATCTTGCGGCCGGTGAGGCCGCAGTCTCCCACCGGCCCGCCAATGACAAAACGGCCCGTGGGATTGATAAAAAATTTGGTGTTGCTGTCGATCATCGCAGCCGGCAGCACGGGCTTGAGGATCTCTTCCATGACGCCTTCCTTAAGGTTGGCGTAGTTCACATCCGGGCTGTGCTGCGTGGACAGCACCACCGCGTCAATGCGTTTGGGGACACCGTCCACATACTGGATGGTTACCTGGCTTTTGGCATCGGGCCGCAGCCACGGCAGTGTGCCAGCCTTACGCACTATGGACTGACGCTGGGTCAGCAGATGCGCCAAGGTGATGGTCATGGGCATGAGCACCTTGGTTTCGTTGCAGGCGAAGCCGAACATGAGCCCCTGGTCGCCGGCGCCCTGGTCAAGGTCGGTTCCCGTGCCCTCGTCCACGCCCATGGCAATGTCCGTGGACTGCTTGTCAATGGAAGTCAACACGGCGCAGGACTGCGAATCAAAGCCCATATCCGAGGAATTGTAGCCGATTTCCTTGATGGTTTCGCGGGCGATATGTGGCATATCCACCCAGGCGGAGGTGGTAATTTCACCGGCAATGACTACCATCCCCGTGGTCACCAGGGTCTCGCAGGCCACGCGGGCATGTTTATCCTGAGCAATGATGGCATCAAGCACAGCATCGGAGATTTGGTCGGCAACCTTGTCGGGATGCCCTTCGGAAACCGATTCTGAAGTAAAAAAATATGTAGACATATGTGTCTCCTCATGGAGGGAAAAAGCAACAAAGACGCCTTGGCACCGACTCTTTTTATTGAGAAAAGCAGCGCCAGACGATTTTAAAAAATTTTAAAAATACTCATTTTAACATGATAATTCAATAAAAATGGAAAGGATACCTACCACAAATTACGTTTTTCTGATCGTTCTTTCCTGAGAGTTATCCGTGAATGGCATAACCGCCATCAACGATCAGCGTCTGGCCATGGACCATGTTTGCCAGCTCACTGCATAGAAAAAGTACAATATCAGCCACATCATCAGGAACAGTCAACCGGCCCAGCGGTGTGCGTTCCATGGCGGCATTGATAATCGTATCACGATTGGGAAATTTCTTCAGGGCATCGGTATCCACCACCCCGGCACTGACCGTGTTAACCCGGATTCCCAGCGGCCCCAGCTCCACCGCCAGGTGCCGGACCAGAGATTCCAGGGCTGCCTTGGAAGCACCCACCACCGTGTAATTGGGGATGGCGCGGACGGCACCGATGGAAGAGATGGCAATGACGCGACCGCCTGCGCTCATCATGGGGAGTGCCTGTTGCGTAACCAGCATCAGGGCGCGGGCGTTGATGTCTACGGCCCAGTCCCAATGGCGGCTGGTCAGTTCCTGCACAGGTTTGAGCACGCCGGAGGCAGCGTTTGAGACCACAATATCCAGGTGCTGGTAATGCTGGCGGATTTCATCAAACATGTGACGCAGCTGTTCCTCTTCGGCGAGGTTGGCGCGCAGAGCCAGACAGCGGCCTCCGGCGGCTTCGATAGTTTCCACCACCTGATTGGCATTGGTGCGATGCCGCACGAAATTGATAATCACCTCGGCCCCCTGTGCGGCAAGCCGCATGGCAATAGCCTTGCCGATACCCCGTGAGCCGCCGGTGACCAAGGCCACCTTCCCCTGTAAATCGATCATGCGCTCTCCGTCCCTTCCATCTGACAAAAACGTACCCTCCCCCTGCTTCTGTAACGACCTTCATTTGCGGCGCGTAGAGTACCAGCGGCGCAGGGTACTGGTGCAGAAACGAATGGGATTAAAACGGACCGGCATCAATTCCTCCGGTATCAGAAAATTGCTGATCGCCAACTCCTCTGGAGCAGCCAGCGGAAACTGTAACTGCTGCTCCTCTGTTCCGGCCATCCGCAGCGCACGTGCCACCCGCCACAACGGGCACGACTGGGGATTGACACCAAGCACGGCAAGCAGCGCGCTGTCCACAGCCACCGGATTCACCCCTCCGGCGACTACGCCCAAACGAAAAGGTTGACCATGAATGGGGCCGGTCACATGCATGGCCTCGATTCCGTCAACCAATGAAAAACCCGCGGGCAGAACTGCCAGCAGTTGCACCAGCAAGTCGGCAAACAAGCCCTGGTCACCTCCGTGCACCATGTGCCAGAGTGGTTTGTGCAGCCCGGCAATACAACCAAAATAATTTTTGATCGCCAGGGTCATCCGCATCTGCCCGTGCGCCTTGACCTTGGGAAGATTCAGCAGATAATCGCAATCAAGTGCAGCCACCGCGACATGGGCTTTGATGCCGCTGGATAGTTGCAGAGTCGTCTTACGACGAAACTCGGCAATCCTCACCCCAAGGCGCTCGAGCTCTGGCAACGCTCCAATGGCGCGCAGTACTGAATGGGCTGAACCAAAGGCTGGAGAA
>DAIODL010000310.1:0-2643 GCA_036746815.1 Desulfobulbus sp. | reverse complement strand
AACTGCTTGGCGTGGCGGTCAATGGCGACGCTCTGACCGAAAAGGAATACAGCTTTCGTGACAACCTGCTCACCATCCCCAAGGTACCGGCGGAGCCTTTCACGGTCACTATCAACACACGAATTGATCCGGCGGGCAACACGGCCCTGGAAGGGCTGTACCGCTCTTCTGGCAACTTCTGCACCCAGTGCGAACCCGAAGGTTTCCGCACCATCACTTGTTTTCCGGACCGTCCGGATGTGATGACGGTATTCACCACCACGGTCATCGGCGACAAAAACGCCTGCCCGGTGATGCTCTCCAACGGCAATCTCATTGACTCGGGCGACCTTGCGGATGGGCGTCATTTCACCACCTGGAACGACCCCTTCCCCAAACCCTCCTACCTGTTCGCTCTGGTGGCCGGCAACCTGGTGCATCATCACGATACCTTCACAACCTGCTTGGGCCGCAAGATCGACCTCTATATCTATGTGGAACCGCGCAACGCCGAGAAGTGCGAGCACGCCATGCACTCGCTGCAGAAGGCCATGCGATGGGATGAAGAACGGTTTGGCCGCGAGTACGATCTGGACACCTACATGATTGTGGCGGTGGACGACTTCAATATGGGCGCCATGGAAAACAAGGGGCTGAATGTGTTCAACTCCAAGTACGTGCTCGCCCTGCCCGAAACAGCCACGGATTTTGACTACGAGGGTATTGAGGGCGTGATCGCCCACGAGTATTTCCACAACTGGACCGGCGACCGCATCACCTGCCGCGACTGGTTCCAGTTAAGCCTCAAGGAAGGACTGACCGTGTTCCGCGACCAGGAGTTTTCCTCGGATATGATCTCCCGCCCGGTCAAACGTATCCAGGACGTGAATGTCATCCGCTCCTTCCAGTTCCGTGAAGACAGCGGACCCATGGCGCATCCGGTGCGGCCGCCGTCGTTTGTGGAGATCAACAACTTCTACACTCTCACCGTGTACAACAAGGGCGCGGAGGTTATCCGCATGATGTACACGTTGCTTGGGCCAGAAACCTTCCGCCGTGGCATGGATATCTACTTTGAACGCCATGACGGCCAGGCTGTGACCTGCGATGATTTTGTCGCAGCCATGGAAACCGCCTGGGGCCGGGAATTGACGCAATTCAAGCGCTGGTATTCCCAGGCCGGAACCCCGGAACTGAGTGTGCAGGCGCAGTATGACAAGGCGCGCGAGGAGCTGCGGCTTGAGGTGAGCCAGACCTGCCCGCCCACCAAGGAAACTCTGCACAAGCTGCCCTTCACCATGCCGCTTGCCGTGGGGCTGCTGGACGATGCGGGCAAACCCATGGAGCTTGCCGATGCTCCTGACGGCAATACCCAGGTACTGGTGCTCACCGAGGCCAGGCAGGAGTTTGTGCTCGGCCACGTCACATCCAAACCCACGGTTTCCTTCCTGCGCAACTTCTCCGCCCCGGTCAAGGTGCAGTTCGAGCAGAGTGAGGAAGACTTAAGCCGCATGATGGCTTTTGATTCCGATCCCTTTAACCGCTGGGATGCCGGACAGAAACTGGCCATGCGCTACCTGCTGGAACAGATCGAAAAATTCCAGGAAGGTGGCACCATCACGGTCAATGAAAAGCTGATCAAGGGTATGCGCAACCTGGTGCTTGACCGCACCTCGGATCAGGCTTTCCTGGGCATGGCCATGCCGCTGCCGTCTGAAAACTGGATCAGCCAGCAGATGGAGATCATCGACCCGGTGGCTGTGTTCACGGTGCGTCAGCAGTTCCGTTACCTGATCGCCAAGGCGCTTACAAACGAACTGCTCGACACCTACAACCAGCTGCACAGCAGCGAACCCTATTATTACAGCGCTCAGGAGGCGGGCCGCCGCTCCCTGCGCAACATGTGCCTGGCGTATCTCCTGGTGCCGCCCATGGATGGGTCTCTGGCCGACGAGTTCCTGCAGTTGGGCGTACGCCAGTACCGCGAGTCAGACAACATGACCGAGTCTGTTTCTGCTCTTGGGAACGTGGTCAACGCTGATTTGAAAACCGGCACTGAACTGCTGGAGCACTTCCACGACCGCTGGAAAAACGATCCGCTGGTGGTGGACAAGTGGCTCATTCTCCAGTCCGGCTGCACCCTGCCCGGCACCTTGGCGCGGGTGAAAAAACTCACCACCCACCCAAGCTTTACCTACAAGAACCCCAATAAGGTGCGCTCGCTCATCAACACCTTCTGCGGGACGAACAACGCCCAGTTCCATGATCTGGACGGCTCCGGCTACGGGTTCCTGGGTGACCAGGTCTGCCTGCTGGATCCGCTCAATCCGCAGATCGCCTCGCGCATGATCACGCCGCTTACCCAGTGGCGGCGCTACAATGAGGAGCGGCAGCAAATGATGCGCGCCCAGCTGGAACGCATCAGCAACCAGCCCGGCCTCTCCGACGACGTCAAAGAAATCGTTGAGAAATCACTGGCCTAACACAAAGAAGGCCGGGGAAATTTCCCCGGCCTTCTTTGTAGATAAACAATTTTTTTCGAAAGAACTAAACAACTCTACGGTACCAACACGATAAATCCCACCAAACGAATAAATAATCGGCGTGGACATGAGCTGCAGTTACCTCTTGGCAACAAGGGTGCTTTTGTGGGTTATACGATTG
>DAIODL010000309.1:0-2652 GCA_036746815.1 Desulfobulbus sp. | reverse complement strand
CACGACCTCGGGGATGTAGTGCTGGTAATTGCCGGCACCGATCAGCACCCTGGCCTGATCATCCACGCCCATCTCCGCGGCAAGCTCCCGCATGTGCGCGTTCAGCTGCCACTCGCTTTTGGCAGCGGGCAAATTCCAGTTCGTGGTCATGCGGCAGTCGGCGGGCACGGAGGCAAAAAGCTCCTCCAGGCTGCCCACGCCAATCACAGCCAGCATGTCGCGGATTTCTTCAGGGGTATGAGGCAGGTAGCGCATGGTTCAGCCCTTGAGCATTTGCAGGTAGTGAGCCGCGTCGTGCAGCTGGTCGAATTCCACGATATCGCTTGGTTTCACTTCGATCATCCAGGCGTTGTACGGCTCCTGGTTGATCAGCTCCGGGGCCTCGTTCAACAGCGAATTGGTGGCCACCACCTCGCCGGACACGGGCATGTACAGCTCGGACACCGCCTTCACCGACTCCAGTGTGCCAAACTCATCCCCCTTGGCAAAGGTTTCGCCAATGGCGGGCAGTTCCACGAAAACGATGTCGCCCAACTGATCCTGGGCATAGTCACTCACACCCACCCGCACCGTGTCGCCAGTGCGCTGGGCCCATTCGTGGTCTTCGGTGTAGCCCAGGTCCTGGGGCAGGTTCAATTCATCGAGCTCTTTCATAACAGTCTCCTCTCTTCCTCTTACAGGTTGGGGTACATTTCTTTGATGGGTTTTCTGGCGGTGCGGTCCGGGCGCACGTCGTCACGAATTTCCACTTTCAGTTTGCGTTTGCCGTCGGTGAGCCACACCTCGCTGCCCACGGGCAGCCCTTTTTGCAGACGCACCAAGCCGCAGCATAGTCCGCGTGGGGTGAAACCGGACGGACGCCCTTTGTCCGCAGGCGTGGCCAGGCTGTAGATGGTGCCGTCCACCCGGTCAATGGCCATGTCCGTGGTGCAGGTAAGGATAGTGCCCAGCTCCGCACCGCTCTGATCCACCACTTTAGCCTGCTCGCCGGGGGCGATCTTGCGCGGATCAAAGCCCGCGAAGGGCTGGGTCACGGGTGGATTTTGCGCATTCGTGAATGCGTCCAGCCCCAGACATTTTTTGGTGAACCCCTGCCCGCTCTCGTCCCAGGGCAGCACGAACAGCCAGGGGTTGGCGGCAAAAAGCCAGTGGCCGATATCCTGATGGGAAAGCGGCAGACCGGCACCGGCGCGCAGCGAGTCGCGGGCGGCCAGGCCACAGGCAATCACGCCCTCTTCACGTCCGGCTTCCAGAAGCAGCTTCCACAGCCGCTCCATCTCGTCACGGGCAATGAACAGCTCAAAGCCGAATTCACCGGTATAGCCGGTGCGCGACACAATAAGCGGCGTGCCGTCCGTTAATGTCACCACATCCCCCGGCACATCCTGCTCAGTCGCATCAAAGCTGCCCTTAAAGGAAAAATAGACCATCTTGTTGAACACCTGGGCGGGATCCCGCAGCACCCGGCCCAGAATTTCAGCCGCTTTCGGTCCCTGGATGTCCATTTTGCCCATGCGGTCACTGCGGTCGATAATCACCGCGTCATCGCCAAAACTGTTGTGCGCCTGCAGATGCGCGGCAATGGGCCCGCCCATGGAGGCATTTACCACCAGCATGTAGCTGGCCGCGCCGCACTGGTAGACAATGGCATCGTCAATCACGAAACCATGGTCGTCCAGAAATACGCCATACACGCAGCGTCCGGGCACCAGCGGTCCTTTCTTCGCGCCGATGCAGCGCTCCAAATCTTTGGAAAAACAGGCCTGCAGCAGGTCGCGCACGCGCGGGCCGCGCAGGGTGAGCACGGACATATGGCTGGTGTCAAACAGTCCGGCGGCGGTGATCACGGCCAGGTGCTCGGCCTTGGCGCCCGCCGGATACCAGAGCGGCATCTCGTAGCCGCCAAAGGTCGCCATATTGGCGCCCGCAGCCACGTGCCAGCCGTGGAGAGAGGTAGTTTTTATGGAAGTCATGCGGCAGCTCCTGTCGCCTGCGTGGTGGTCCCGCCCGTTGCCAGACGCGGCTGGCTGGTAAGCGGCACCTTGAGATTAAAACTCTTGTAGACCACAAAGGTTTCCACGGATCGCACGTTGTCGATGGTGGCAACCTCCTGGGTGAAAAAATCGAGTAATCCTGATTCCTTGTTAAGCATGGCCGTGACCATGAGGTCGAACTGGCCGGTGACTACGCAGACTGAAATCACCGAAGGCAGACGGCTGAATTCCTCGCCCTTTTTCACCAGGTCCATGCCTTTGACGCGAACGCCCACCATGATGATCTGCTGCTCGGGCAGGGCTTCCGGGTTCACCAGCCCGCTGATGGAGAGCACGCCCTCGTCCATGAGTTTTTTCACCCGTGAACGCACCGTACCCTCAGCCAGCGACAGGTTTTGCGCGATCTTCTGATACGAGACCCGCCCGTCCTTGAGCTGGTTGATAATGGCAAGATTGGTGGCGTCGATCAACATGGTTTTTCCGTATGCGAAATCATACGCGCACGCTACGAGAAACTGAGCTTTTCGTCAATATCTTTCTACCCAACTGACGATTTCAGCAAACCGGCCAACAAAAACAGAGAATATAAAGAATTATAAACAGATAGAGAAGCGGAGGATTTTTCAAGATGAGGGGATAGGATTAATGGACTTCCCAT
>DAIODL010000308.1:0-2669 GCA_036746815.1 Desulfobulbus sp. | reverse complement strand
AAAAAAGGAATTTCATATCTACTGTTAACGACCGCCGCAATAGGCCTGCTCAGTCTTCCAGCATTAGCGGAGCAGACCATGAAACCGTATCATGCCAAGAACGGACTCACTTGCAAAGATTGCCACACTACAACACCACCGGAACCGGTTCCCATGAGCCAGTGTCTGACCTGTCATACGTTGCCCGCACCTAAAACCCATTTTGACGGTCCTCCTGACCAACACAACTCTCCCCATTACGGTCCCGACCTGGAATGTGACAATTGTCACCATGAGCACCAGAAGTCGGAAAATTTTTGTAACCAATGCCATGATTACAAATTTATTGTCCCCTAACAGCTGACAGGCGAACGACAGGCTTGTCGAATTGGACTACTGGCGAAAATGGGTTGAGGATTTGTCTGACAATCTCAAGGCCTTTAACAAGTCGGCCATGAAAAACATTTAACATGTTGAAATAGCTGGACATGATATAAAAAATTTATCGCTGCCAACTTCGCCGTAGTCACACAGACAAATGGAGCCACCACTGAGAATATAGTCCAATATGTGCTATGAAAATTATTCTTCGGCACCCTGAAGTAGAACTTATGTTAATTGAATGAACATCATAACTCACTGCTGTCTCATAAATTATCCCACAATAAAATTTGTGGAGAAACGGCGAGTTGAATTGAAGGTGGTTTAAAAAGAGTGATCAAATCTCTTCTCGCAAAAAGGTTGAGCTGGAGCAGGCGACGCATCTGTTGCATGGAACTGCCCAATTGAGCTTTGAATTTCAGATAAGCCAGCATACCTGCCTGCTTATCCACTATTTCAGAGAGTAATTTTATGCCGCATCCTGTGCTGTAGCGACAATCCTTCCCCGCCGTGGTCACTGCGAAGACGAGCGTGCTGCAGGTTTCCATGGCCACATCCCTGAAGGGCGTGACTGCTGTATGAAAAGTGCCCGATTCATCTGCCCGGTGCGGTCCGGAAACGTTGCGGCTATGGCAATGCCGATGCTGCCGAACACCTGGCGTGTGACGTTATAGAGACCGGATGCGGCTGTTAATAATTTTTTCTCCAAGCTTGAAGGGGCCACTGTGGAAAGGAAAAAAAGATGATGCCGAAGCCGCCCCCCTGCATTATCTGCGGCCTGAAGGAAAAGGGAACCAATACCAGTGCCCTTTTCCCATCAAAAGGGGTATGGTCCCCTTTTCCTTCAACCTCCAGCTTCACTGAAAACCGTAACTCACCGACATAAGGATAAAAATATATGAGCAACACAGCAGAGGAAGCAAAAAAGAAAGCGGCATTATTCACGCAAGCGGTCACAACGGATGCCCGGTGGAACGCGCAGGACGAACTGATGTGCCTGGTGTTTGGCTACACATTCTATGGCTATCTCTTCGGCGTTGGGAGGCTTATCTGTTGCATGGATGTCGAAGACATCCAGCAACTTGCAGCTGATCAGCTTATTGGCTCAGGGATCGGCGCTCAGGATGTCCGGGAAATGATGCAAACCGCCTCTGCGGTTATCATGGATAACAGCAATACATCGTTGCAATCGCAACTGATCGCCATGGGGCAGTCCTACTTTGCCTCTGATGATATTTCAGAACTGGCCGAATCCGTTTTCGCAAACACAGAGCAAATAAGAAATATGCAATAATAACAAGATATATTGAGACAGCACACATGTCGACAATAGAGAAGGCCATTGCGATTGCCGCGCTCGCGCACGCAGGTCAACGTGACAAGGGTGGATCGCCATACATACTGCACCCGCTCAAGGTCATGCTGCGCATGGAAACTGACTGCGAACGGATGGTCGCCGTATTGCACGATGTGGTTGAAGACACTGATGTGACACTGGAGGCACTCACTGCTGAAGGCTTCCCCGCAGAGGTTGTGGAAGCGGTGGAGGTGCTGACCAGGCGTCCAGGGGAGTCGCGCGTTGAGGCTGCAAAGCGTGCTGCCTGCAATGTGATCGCCCGTTCGGTAAAGCTGGCCGACAACGCTGAAAACATGGACATTTCCCGCATCTCAAATCCTACAGAGAAGGATTTTGCCAGGCTCAAAGAATATGAGCTCGTTCGTGCGGTGCTCTTGTGTGCAGATACAGACCATCCCTCGACTGAATAGCTTATTGATCAGCCGGTGAGCACAGCTGTTCATCAGCAGAGTTGAAAAAACCCTTCTCATTTACACAGTGGCAACTCTGACAAGGATCCTGCAAAGTCCAACCACGGCCTGAGCGCATTAGCAACCAGTCCCACCACCAGTCTGCGCTGACACGACGGGCATATGGAGCGTGTTGTGCTTCCAGATTTCCTTACTGATTACTTACTTGTTGACGTGACAGCTCCCCTGATAATATGGGCGGAACAATTCACTAATTACCAGTAAGGAGGGAAAAAAATGAAACCTGTCAGACTTGCCATTTTGATGTTCCTGATGGTTTTCCTGTGTGCTGCATCTTCGGTGGATGCAAAATCCACATTTGGCTTGGGGCAAAACGCTTCCAGTGCAAATGCTTTGAGCGCCCCTGTCGATTTGAATTCGGCATCGCAGCAGGAACTGGAAAAACTTCCGGGTATCGGTGCCGCAAATGCCAAAAAGATTATTGCCGGCAGACCCTACAGCTCAACGGCCGAATTGTCCAAATCCGGTATTCCGGCCAAGAC
>DAIODL010000307.1:0-2671 GCA_036746815.1 Desulfobulbus sp. | reverse complement strand
ATGACGGCACCCCAGCTGAAAACACGGCTGCTCAGGTGGGCAGGGGAGAGGCAAATTCGCGTGCCACCGGAACAGATACGGGCAGCGCTCGTGAACTACGATTCCCGGGGACTACGGTTTCCCGGTGGTTATCTGGTGGGGGATGCGGCAGGTCTCACCTCAGGACTCACAGGCGAGGGGATTTATCCGGCCCTGATGAGCGGGCAGATGGCGGCTCGACTGATCCTTGGTGATATCACCCCTTCACCATCCTTTGCACGCATTGTACAGCGGCAGCGTATGCACCGGCGGATGGCCAGCTTTGCCGCGCGACATCCCCGCACCGGTTCATTACTGCTGGAATGTTCTCTTTTGTTGTTACGCAGTCATTTAATCAATTTTCATCATCTCGAAATGACGGACTAGTCGTCTTCCATGCTTAATTCCCGAACGCGCCTTGTTTTGAATCTGCTTTTTCTGGCTGTCTGTGCGGTCATTTTATATGTACTCTTTGCTGCGCCGCCAGAGACAACCAAACCCCTGCCTCATGATCAGAATCATCAGCAGTTCATGAAGATGGGGAAAAAAGAAGCGGAACGGTATTGCGAAAACTGCCATGCTCAGGGTAAGGAAGCACCGCTCCCAAAGAATCATCCACCAAAATTCCGCTGTCTCTTTTGCCACAAGCGTATTTAAAAATCATACGGTCCTTGCACCACGTATATTGTCATGCTGCTTCATTATGGGATTATTTTTCCCAGGTGGAATAGGGGTGCAGGCAAAGCGAGGCATTGGCATACCGGTGATCGCCGCTGACTTCCCGGCCAATCCAATCTGGTGATGGAAAACGCTGTTCTGCATCCGCAAGCTCAATCTCCGCCACCACGAGTCCCTGGTTGAGACCCAGGAATTCGTCAACTTCCCAGACAAAACCTTCATAGGGGATCACATAACGCAGCTTTTCAATTTGTGGCTGCGGGCAGAGGGTATCCAGCATGGCCTTTGCATCCTCAAGGGGAATGGCGTATTCATATTCACTGCGGCTGATACCGGTGGTGGCTCCCTTAATGGTGAGATACCCGTTATTCCCGGCAATACGTACACGCACGGTGCAGCCAGGCGTGTTTTGCAGATATCCCTGCCGGTAGTGCACACCCTCCGCGAGACCTCGCCAATGATCGCCTGCAAGAAGAAATTTCCGTTCTATTTCCTGACCCATGGCACGCTCTCCCGGGAATAAATATGAATGGTTGTAATACATTGATTTATTGAGTAAAATATATATATATATGAGATCTCTTTGCAGGGGCCTTGAACTTGGTTCTTTGCTTGACACACCAGCGACCTCCTGGTATCACAAAGCAGACTTTTTCATGCGTCCAAATCGTG
Source organism: Desulfobulbus sp. (assembly GCA_036746815.1). Taxonomy (GTDB): domain Bacteria; phylum Desulfobacterota; class Desulfobulbia; order Desulfobulbales; family Desulfobulbaceae; genus Desulfobulbus. Next base: position 1,303 of record DAIODL010000307.1, on the reverse strand, counting down.
GAGACCCATGTCCATCATATCACAAAGAAGTTTCCTTCTCATCCTTGCCATTGTGTTGTTTGCACAGCCCCTGTGGGCGGAAGATACGGTACTCAGCACAATTAACGAGGCAACCCGCCAGTATAAGGCTGGGGATTATTCAGGAGCTGCGTCTAATCTTGATTATGCCGCGCAGCTGGTGCGTCAGCAAAAAAGCGAGCGCATGAAGGACCTGTTACCCGCGCCGCTTGCCGGCTGGCGTGGTCAGGAGGCCAATGCCCAGGCGTTGGGTGCGGCTATTCTGGGTGGCGGTGTGACCGTCAGCCGTGATTATCAACGGGGCGGTTCCTCCATCAGTGTGGAAATCGTTTCCGATTCGCCGGTGTTGCAGTCAGTACTGATGATGGTCAATAATCCGATGTTTGCAGGTGCCGGTGGCGGCAAGCTGACGACCATCAAGGGGCAGCGCGCTCTGCTCAAATTTGACAGCGGCAAAAAAAACGGCGAAATGTATGTGGTGGTGGATGCCCGTTTTGTGGTGACCATCAAGGGACGTCAGGTCACGCAGGATGATATCCTGGCGTATGCCGCAGCCATAGACTACGCTGCGCTGGAGCAGCATTGACAGGCGGTCTTCCAAAAAACAATTTTTGATACAACAAAAACCACAGCCTCCGGAGAATGCTGGCGAGGTTTTTTTCGTGTGAGCGTGGTTCTCCCCTGTTGCAATTGGTAAAGAATTGGCCTTCTTCCTGTAACAGGGGTTTTTTGTGACCTCATGTGCAGCTGAAAGGAGGCTTGGCAGTATGGTGACGGCGGCAGCGGACAAGGAACCGGTGAAACGGGAAATCGGCGATGAGGCAATTTTCAAGGTTGCCAAGGAAATTGTGGTCAAATTTATCGAGGTGGGCAGGGTAACACCCGCATCTTTTGATGACGCGTTCCCCCGTATTTACAAAACCATCGAGAAAACGGTGCGCCACCGATGAAAGCCACCATTCTTGATCCCGGTCTCAATCACGCCCCCGCTTCACCGCACCATATCCACCTTATCGGCATCTGCGGTACCGCTATGGCGGCCCTTGCCGACCTGCTGCAGGAACGGGGCTATAAAGTCACCGGTTCCGACCAGAATGTGTATCCGCCCATGTCGGATTTTTTGGCCAAACTGCATATTCCGGTTATGTCCGGCTTTAAGGCCGAGAACCTGAACCCGCGTCCGGATCTGGTTATTGTCGGGAATGTGGTGCGGCCCACCAACCCCGAAGCGTTGGCGCTGGCCAGGCTGGGGCTTCCGTATCTCTCTCTGCCCCAGGCGCTGGGC